>QHSR01000242.1:80816-109071 GCA_003221635.1 Candidatus Rokuibacteriota bacterium
TCGCCGAGCGAGTACCCCAGACCCCACAGGAAGGGCGCCCGCCTCAAGAGCCCGTGATAGAGCGTCCGGCTCGCGCGATCGAAAAGGGGATGGACCAACTCGCGAAAGTGATCGACGACGGTGACGGCGGTCCGCTCGCGCTCGAAGGCGGCGGCGAGACTGCGGGCGGCGGCGTTGTGGCCCGAACCGTAGCTCGCGGTGAGGATCAGGACGCGCGTCATCGAACCTGCCCCATCGTACCTTGTCTCGCGCGCCGGGGCTGGTTAGACTGCACTCGGTCTCCTGGACTATGGCCAACCCGCTCAGACCATCGCCGCAACGCGCGGATCGGATGAATCAGGGACTCCCGCCGCGATGGTACGCGCATCCGTACAACCGCGTGGAGCTCTACCGCCTGACGGCGGCGTTGGGCTGGCTGCCGCGTCGGGCGCGCCTCGGGCTGGCCCGCCGCATCGCCCATCTCGCGCTCTCGTTCCTGCCGGGCGAGCGCGCCGTGGTCCGGAAGACGCTGGGGGTCATGACCGGAGCGACCGGTCGGCGGCTCGATGGGCTCACCGTCGAAGTCTTCGGCGAGTTCGCCATGTGCTTCAGCGACCTGATCTCGGCGAGCCGCCGGCCGGCTCGACTCGGCTCGTATGTGGGAGCCATGTGGGGCGTCGAGCGCTTGCAAGGCCTGGACGGATCGGTGGTCTCATTGACGGCCCACATCGGCAACTGGGAGCTGGCCGGTCGCATCCTGGCTCAGCGTTCCGCGGGCACGACCCACCTGGTGGTGGCGGTAGAGGAAGCGCGCGTTCTGGAGCGCTGGCTACGTCGCGACGGCGACGGTGTCCGCTTCGTACCCCGGTCGCACCCGACGGTCTCGCTGGCCCTGATGGCGGCGCTGCGACGCGGCGAGTCGGTCGCACTGCAAGGAGACCGCGCCCTCGGTACCCGGGGCGACGTCTCGGTGCCGTTCTTCGGGCATCCGGCGCCGTTCCCGATCGGCCCCTTTCAGCTCGCGCGCGCCGCGGCCGTTCCCCTCGTGCCCGCGTTCTGCACCCTCGACGGCGACGGTCGATATGCCCTCAGGGTGCTGGAGCCCCTGACGATCGTACGCGGAGGCGAAGAGGACGCCCTTCGAGCTTGGGTGTCCATGCTCGAGGGACTCGTCGCGCAGAAACCGACGCAGTGGTTCAACTTTTTCGACATCTGGAACCCGTTCGGCGCGTGAGGACGTCGGGAGGGCCCGCGCGCCGACATGGCGGTTAGGGAAATCGTCGACGTCGGGGATACCCACGAGATGGCCCGGGACCTGGCCGAGGTCCTGCCGGTCCGGGTCAGGGCGCCGTTCACCGCCTCGTTCATTCGCTCCGCGCGCCTGTACGACGAGTTCGTCCATCGTCTCGTGTTCGCGGTGTGCCGCGCGAGCGGGCTCGCGGCGGCGGTCGGTGGAGCGCCGGGCACGTCTGACGAGATCATGGCCCGCGCGGGCCTCGAGGCCGGGCGCGCGCGCATGCCGGTCGACTGGATCCTGCGGCGACTCAGCCACCGCGGGATCCTCGAGCAGGCCGACGGCGAAGGCCGCCCGCGCTTTCGATTGCGCGCGGGGGTCCCGGAGCTGGATCCAGGGTCGGTGCTCGAGGCGCAGCGACGCGAGGACGCCACCTGGCTGCCGTCCTATGTCCTGGCCGAGACGGTTGCCCAGGACTATCCGGCGTTCCTGCGCGGCGAGCGTACCGGAGAGGAGATCCTCTTCTCGCCGACCCGCCTGAGGCTGTGGATGGACTTTTTCTCGAACACCAATCCCCTCTACGCCGTGAACAATCTCGTCGGCGCCGGCGCGGCGCAGGAGTGGCTCCCGCCGGCTCCGCTCACCATCGTCGAGCTCGGCGGCGGGCTCGGCAGCGGTGCCGCCGCCCTCCTCGAAGGATTGCGGCGCGAGGGACGGTGGCCGGACATTCACGAGTATCGCTTCACCGAGCTCGTGCCCGCCTTCCTGCGGCGGGGCCAGCACGCGCTCCAGACACGGTGCCCGGACGCGTCATTCCTGAAGTTCGGGGCGCTGGACATGAACCTGCCGTTCGAAACGCAGGGTGTCCTGCCCCGGAGCGCGTCCCTGGTCTACGCCGTGAACACGCTGCACGTGGCGCGCGATCTCGACTTCACGCTTCGCGAGATCTTCGACGTGCTGGCGCCGGGCGGCCGACTCGTCGTCTCCGAGTGCATTCGCACGACGCCGGCCCAGGCGATCTACGTCGAGTTCATCTTCAACTTGATGGAAACGTTCCGGACGCCGGTGCTGCATCCGACCTACCGCCCCAACGGGGGGTTTCTCACCCCTGAGCAGTGGCGGGGAGCCATGGACGCTGCGGGCTTCGTCGAGGTCGCGGTCTTGCCCGACATCGCCGCGATGCGCGCTCGGTTCCCGGACTTCAACGTCGGGGCCGTCGGCGCGACCCGTCCCGCCTAGCGGCCTGGAGTGCCGCGAAGGGCTGGGGTGAGCCCCGGTCACCGCGACGTTCGTCTTATTTGAAGGCGGGCATCACCTGCTGGGTGAGGATGGCGAGGCTCCGCTTCACCTGCTCGAAGGGAATGAGCCCGCCGGAATTGAGCTCGGCCACGATCCCGTCCAGGCTCAGCTCCTCTCGCAGCTGTTTCAGGCGATCGATGAGACCGGTGGCGGTGCCGAACGCGACGCGCTGATCCAAGATCTGCTCGTACGAGAGGCTGGCCAGCTGGTCGACCCGGGCTTGCAGGCGCTCGGCGGGTCCGGCGCCCGTCCGGCCCACGGCCGCCTGCTGAAGGCCGGCCTGCCGGCTGAAGTAGAACGTGATGCTTTCGAACGGCTCCTCCAGCGCACCCTTTTCGGTGGTCGCGGCGTAGACGGGAATGCGCAGGTAGACGTTGCCCTCGCCGACGTGACCGGCGTCGCGCCATGCCTTGCGGTAGGCTTGCACGTGGGCCCGCAGGTCGCGGATATCCATCCCGCGCAGTCCGACGAAGATGGGGAGCCCCATCTGACCGACCCGGGGAAAGGTCTCCTCGGTGGTGGCGGCCATGCGAAGCGGCGGGTGGGGCAGCTGATAGGGGCGAGGGGCGACGATGGCGTTCTCGAAGCGATAGTGTTCGCCCTGGTAGCTGAAGGGCTCGCCCTTCCAGGCCTCCAGGATGATCTCGAGCGCCTCGCGAAAGCGCGCCTGGCTCTCCGCATAAGGAATTCCGTACATGTCGTAGACGCGCGGGAATCCGCTGCGACCGATCCCGAAGTCGAAGCGACCCTCGCTGATGTGGTCCACCGTCGCGGCTTCTTCGGCGATACGCAGCGGATTGTTCAGGGGGAGGACCTGGACCGCCATTCCGATCCGCAAGCGCGTCGTGCGCGTGGCGATCGAGCTGGCCACGACGATCGGCGCCGCGAGCACCGACCGGGCGGGCGTGAAGTGCATTTCGCCCAGCCACACACCGTCCAGCCCCCATGCCTCGGCGGCGTCCACGAGCTCGAACCCTTGGCGGAACGCGGTGGCCTGGTCACCACCGCGGCGTATCTCGAACTCCATGAAGATCCCGAAGTCCATGGGCGCCCGACGCCTACTGGGGCTTGACCTTCATGTCCTCGTAGGACGGCCAGACCGTCATCGGCACGAGGTTGATCGTGTGATCGGCCATACGCGGGCCGATCCCCATCAGGGCTCGCAGGTCCATGATCGGCGCGAACATCGCCCGGTCGATCGTCAGCTGCTGGATGCGGTAGAGCAGCGCTTCGCGCTTTTTCACGTCGCGCTCGCCGGCCTGCTGCTGGAACAGGTCGTCGATGTCGGGGTAGCCGCCATAGGCGTAGGCGCCCTTGGAGTTCATGAACTCGGCCACGCGGCTGGCGGCGTTGCCGGAGTTCCCGACCGCGGTCATGAACAACCCGTGCAGCTTCTTCTCCCGCCACGCGGCGTAGAACGCCGCCCGCTCCATGGGCCTCATCTTCACCCGGATGCCGACGGCGTTCAGGTAGTTCACCGTCGCCTCCGCCACCGTGGGGAACCCGGGAATCGGCACGAAGTCCCCGGGGTCCAGCCCGTTGGGATAGCCCGCCTCCGTGAGGAGCTGCTTCGCCTTCTGCGGATCGTAGGGCGGGGGTTCGACCTGGAGCGCGAAGTCCATCACGCGAGGCACGATGACCCCGGCCGGCGGGCAGAAGCCCAGACACGCGGCCTCGTTGGTGGTCTTGCGATCGAGCGCGTAGTTCACCGCCTGCCGCATGCGTTTGTCATGCCACGGGGACTTGGCGTCCCACTGCTCGGCGAACTCGATCCAGAAGATCGACGCATGGCGCGACGATACGAGCTGAAGACGCGAGTCGCGCTTCACTTCCAGGCCCTCGGGGCCGTCGAGGGCGACGGCGATGTCCGCCTCCCCGGTCTTCAGCATCGCCAGGCGCGTGCTGCCATCGGGCACGCTCTTCATGACCAGCCGCTTGACGTTGGGCACGCGCCGCCAGTAGCCCGCGTACGCCTCCAGCACCACCTCCACGCCCGGAGTGTGGCTGACGAACTTGTAGGGTCCAGCGCCGATCGGATGCTTCCTGAACCCGTCGTCCCCGACCTGCGTCATGTATTTCTTGGGCACGACGATCCCGGCGCCGCTGGCCGTCGTTCCGTAGAACGTCATGAAGTCCGGCCAGGGCGCGTTCAGGCGGAAGCGCACCGTGAGGGGATCGACGATCTCGACCTGCCGGACGCGCGTCTGAAACTCCTTGGCGCCCGCCCCCTTGTAGCGTTCGAAGCTGAACTTCACGTCCTCCGTGGTGACGGGATCGCCGTTGTGGAACTTGAGCCCGCGACGGAGCTTGAACTCGTACACGAGCCCGTCCGGGCTCTCCGTCCACGACTCCGCCAGGCTCGCGCCCATCTTCTGGTTCGGCATCGGACGAGCGAGCGCGTCGTGGATCGCGTAGAGCGTGCCGAAGGGGGTGATCTGGGGTGGAGCGGTGGACGGGTCGAACCAGGTCGGGGCGATGGTGACGTGCCAGGCGATGATGACTTCTCCTGCCGGAGTCGTCTGAGCGGCCGCCTCCTGGATCGTGCCGAGTATGAGGACGGCTGCTGCGATGAGCAAGGCGAGGCGGTCATGTGAAGCCCGCATAGTTCGACCCTCCCACGAAGGAGATTGTTGTCGATCTGTCGCGATGGGCCGAGGATAGCATCGTTCCCTTGACTTCACTCCGTGGCTATGGGAGGTTCGCCGCACTCGAGGCCACTGTTTTCCCTTCGTCTAATGTCCGGACAGGAGGAGAACCTCGATGCCCACCACCGACCTTCGCCAGACCACTCGCTGCGGCGTGACTCGACGTGATTTCCTCAAGCGCGCAGCCGTGACCAGCGCCGGAATGGCCGCGTTGGCCGTCGCCGGCGGTCGGCGAAGAGCCGACGCCGCCTCGCCCTATCCCGACTGGATCCCGGCGAGCCCCAAGCCGCCGAAGCGGGGCGGGGTCCTGACCCGGGCCTCGGCCTGGGATCCCCCGGTGATCGACCCGCGACTCACCCAGTCCGTGGGGCTGTTCCAGTTCGCCGGGCTCACCAGCAATCGCCTCCTGCGCCATGTGTTCACGGACGAGGCGACCGGCTACTCCGACCTCAGCCTCAAGGGGGACCTCGCCGAGTCCTGGCAGGGGAGCCCCGACCAGCGAGTGTGGACGTTCAAGCTGCGCCGGGGCGTCAAGTGGCAGAACGTGCCGCCGCTCAAAGGGCGCGAGCTGGTCGCCGCCGACGTCAAGTACTGTTTCGAGGCCTACGCGAAGGAGGGCGTGCAGGCGTTCACGTTCCAGGAAATCGAGGGCATGGAGACGCCCGATACGCATACCCTGCGCATCCACCTTAAGACGCCCAACATGCTGTTCCCGCAGAACGTCGCCGAACCCGTCGCCGTGATCTTTTCGCGCGAGGTCATCGAGGAGGACGGCGACCTCAAGAAGCGCCTGATCGGCACCGGGCCCTATGTCCTCAAGGAGCACACCCGCAAGGTGCGCATTGTGCTCCAGCGCAACCCAGACTACTTCGACACGGGCCGCCCCTACGTCGACGAGTACGTCATCCTGTCGACGCCGGACTCCGCGACCCGCATGGCGGCGTTCCGCACTGGCCAGAGCGACTTCCTGGTGGTACAGAGCCCGTCCGAAGTGGAGGCCGTCCGCAAGACGAATCCCACCGCCGTCGTGCAGGCGCTCGCGCCCCCGCTGACGACGTTCGGCGTGGCGCTGGCCCAGGACCGGCCGCCGTTTAACGACGTGCGGGTTCGCCGCGCCCTCTCGATGGCCATCGACCGCCAGAAGCAGCTGGACACCGTGTACGAGGGCCACGGCATCGTCGGCTGTGGCGTGCCGTACATCTATTACCAGGATACGAAGCCGACACTGAAAGACCTCGGTCCCTGGTGGCAATACCGTCCGGCCGACGCCAAGAAGCTCCTGGCCGAAGCCGGTCACCCGAACGGCTTCGAGACGACGCTCTTCTACTACGAGTACTTCCCGCAGATGACCGCGCAGGTGCAGCTCGTGCAGCAGGACCTCAAGCGGAACCTCAACATCAACGTCAAGATCAGCAAGCTCGACTACACGAGCTATTACGGACGGTACGTCGAGGGCAAGTGGGACGGGATGGCCTGGGGCTTTCAGTCCGGGCACGCGGTGGGCCTCGACGAGCGGACGTACGTGTACATGCACTCGAAGTCCACGAAGAACTTCTTCCGTGTCAACGATCCGGTCATCGACGAGCTGACCGTGAAGCTCCGGCAGACCCCCGACCGGGCCGAGCAGCGCGCGACCGCCAGGAGGATCGTGGAGCGCGAGTACGACCAGGTGCTGCGGATGTGGATGCCCTTCGGCACCCCCTTTCTGCTCTTCCAGCCGTACCTGCGAAACGTGGCCGGCGGCGTCCTGCGCGGCACCGTCGGGTACGGCTCGCCGACGATCGCCCGGCTCTGGATCGACAAGTAGCCAGGATTCCCTTGACTTCCCTTGGAGCGTATGGGAGGTTCGCCGCACTCGTGGCCGGTGTTTTTCTTGGGAAATTTCCGGATTCGGAAAGGAAGCGTTGATGCCCGCTCGTGACCCTCGCGGGACGACTCGCCGGAACGTGACGCGCCGAGACTTCCTGAAACGTGCGGGATGGACCGGCGCCGGGATGACCGCCCTGGTCGTCGGCGCGGGCCGGGGACGTCCGTCGGCCCAGCCGGCAGTGATCTATCCCGACTGGATCCCCGCGAGCACCAAGCCGCCGAAGCGAGGCGGGGTCCTCACGCGTGCCTCGGCCTGGGACCCGCCGGTGATCGATCCGCGGCTCACGCAATCGGTCGGGCTGTTCCAGTTCGCGGGGCTCACCAGCAACCGTCTGGTCCGCTACGTGTATTCGGATGAGGCCGGCAACCCGAGTGACCTCAGCCTGAAGGGTGACCTCGCCGAATCCTGGCAAAGCGATTCGGCGAATCGCGTGTGGACGTTCAAGCTTCGGCCGGGCGTGAAGTGGCACAACGTGGCGCCGCTCAACGGGCGCGAGCTCACCGCGGCCGACGTCAAGTACTGCTTCGAGGCCTACGCGAAGGAGGGCGTGCAGACCTTCACGTTCCAGGAAATCGAGGGCATGGAGACGCCCGACACGTACACGCTCCGCATCCATCTCAAGACGCCCAACACGCTCTTCGCCCACAACGTGGCCGAGCCCATCGCGCTCATCTTCGCGCGCGAGGTTCTGGAAGCGGACGGCGATCTCAAGAAGCGCCTGATCGGCACTGGACCCTACATCCTCAAGGAGCACACCCGCAAGGTGCGGGTGGTGCTCCAGCGGAACCCCGACTACTTCGACAAGGGCCGCCCGTACATCGACGAGTACGTCATCCTCTCCACGCCGGACGCGGCGACCCGCCTGGCGGCGTTCCGCACCGGCCAGAGTGACTTCATCTGGCTGCCGAGCCCGTCCGAGGTGGAGACCGCCCGCAAGACCAATCCCAACGCCGTCGTGCAGTCCTATCACAACACGCTCGCGCCATTCGGACTGGCGCTCGCGCAGGACCGGCCGCCCTTCAACGACGTCCGCGTGCGGCGCGCGATCTCGATGGCCATCGACCGCCAGAAGCAGGTCGACACGGTCTACGAGGGCCACGGCATCCCAGGCTGGGGTGTGCCGTACATCTACTATCAGGACAAGGCGCCGACGGTGAAAGATCTCGGACCGTGGTGGCAATACCGCCCGGAGGAGGCCAAGAAGCTCCTGGCCGAGGCCGGCCACGGCAAGGGCTTCGAGACGACGCTCTTCTACTACGAGTACTTCCCGCAGATGACATCGCAGGTGCAGCTCGTGCAGCAGGAGCTCAAGAAGACTCTGAACATCGACGTCAAGATCACCAAGCTCGACTACACGACGTACTACGGCCGTTACGTCGACAGCAAGTGGGACGGGATGTCCTGGGGATTCCAGTCGGGCCACGCGATCGGCCTGGACGAGCGGACGTACATGTACATGCGTTCCAAGATCGACGAGCTGACCACGAAGCTGCGACGGACACCCGACCGCGCCGAGCAGCGGGCGATCACCAAGAAGATCGTCGACCGGGAGTTCGACCAGGTGCTGAGGATGTGGATGCCGTACGACAACGGCTTCCTGGTCTTCCAGCCGCACATGCGCAACATGGCGGCCCGCGCGCTTCGCCGCACCGATGGGTACGGGTCGTCGACCCTGGCCCGAACCTGGATGGACAAGTAGCGGAGCGCGCGAAGGCATCGGGACCGGAGAGGAGCGGGCGCCAGCGGGCATGCACAAGTACGTGATCCGACGCCTCCTGCTGGCCGTTCCGGTTCTGCTGCTCTCGTCGGTGATCGTCTTCTGCTTGATGCGTGTCATGCCGGGCGACGCGCTGATCGCCCTGATGGGCGAGTCCGGCAACGTCGGCCAGAAGGAGCTGGCGAAGCTCCGCAAGGATCTCGGCCTCGACCGCCCGTACCACGAGCAGTACGCGATCTGGCTCTGGCAGATGGTCAGCCTCAGTCCGGGCGACTCCATCTTCACGAACGAGCCGATCCCGGTCTCGCTCAGGAAGGCGATTCCCGTCACCCTCGAGTTGGCGACGCTGGCGATGATCATCGGGCTCGTCATCGCCGTCCCGGTCGGCGTGCTGTCGGCCACCCGGCAGGACAAGCTCTCGGACTACGTCGGGCGCGTCGTCGCCGTCTCCGGCCTGTCCATTCCCGACTTCTGGCTGGGGACGCTCGTCATCACCTTCGCCGCGATCTGGGTCCACTGGATCCCGCCGATCGGCTACGTGAGCCTCTGGGACTCGCCGTGGCGCAATTTGCAGCAGTTCCTGCTGCCGGCGGCCGTGCTCGGCTTCCGTCTCTCGGCGGCGACGATGCGGATGACCCGCTCGACCGTGCTCGAGACGCTCCGCGAGGACTACGTGCGCACGGCGTGGGCCAAGGGGCTCGCCGGGCGTATCGTCGTGTACAAGCACGCGCTGAAGAACGCGCTGATCCCGGTCGTCACGATCATCGGCGGGCAGCTCGGAACGCTGCTGGCCGGCACGGTGGTCGTCGAGCAGATCTTCGCGCTGCCGGGCATGGGCCGGCTCACCGTGGAGGCGATTCTCTACCGCGACTATCCGGTGGTGCAGACCAACGTGATGCTGGTCGCGGCGACCCTGGTCACACTGAACCTGGTCGTCGATCTCACGTACGCGTGGCTCGACCCGCGGATCCGCTACCGGTGAGGCGCTGATGGCGACGGTCCCGGTTCGTGTCGCGGCGTTCGAGGACCCGGCGGGCGCCGGCATCAGCCGGGTGCAGGCGCTCTGGCTCACGATGAAGCGCAAGCCGCTGGGCGCGGCCTCGGCCGCGCTCCTCCTCGTGATCGTCCTCACGGCGACCTTCGCCGATGTGCTGGCGCCCTACGATCCGCTGGCGACCCAGCCCGAGATCCGGCTGTCCGCGCCGAGCCGGGCCCACCCATTCGGCACGGACGACATCGGCCGCGACGTCCTGAGCCGCATCATCTACGGGAGCCGGATCTCACTCTGGGTGGGGCTGCTCGCCGTCGGCATCGGGACCGCGGCGGGCATGGTGATCGGCCTGCTGTGCGGCTACTGCGAAGGGCGCCTCGATCTCATCGCCCAGCGTGTCATGGACGCGATCCAGGCCATCCCGGGGCTCGTGCTCGCGCTGGCGATCGTCTCGGTGCTCAAGCCGAACACGACCAACGCCATGATCGCGATCGCCATCGTGATCATTCCGGGCAACTCGCGCATCGTCCGTGGCGCCGTGCTCTCCGCGAAGCAGAATCGCTACGTGGAGGCGGCGCAGGCCATGGGTTGCCGCCACCCGCGGATCATCCTGAGCCACATCCTGCCCAACGTGACGGCGCCGATCCTCGTGATCGCCTCGATCTGGCTCGGCAATGCCATCCTGATCGAGGCGACGCTCTCGTTCCTCGGCGTCGGGACCCAGCCGCCGACTCCGTCGTGGGGCTTGATGCTGAGCAGCACCGGCCGCGCGTTCATGGAGCAGGCGCCCTGGCTCGCGATCTTTCCCGGTCTGGCGATCAGCCTGGCCGTCTTGGGCTTCAACCTCTTCGGTGATACGCTGCGGGACGCGTGGGATCCGAAGCTCCGGCGTCAAGGCTAGAGGCAGGGGAGGCGTCATGACGTACAAGCTCATCTCCGGCGACAACCACATCGACCTGACCTACCTTCCATCCGACCTCTGGTCGTCGCAGGCGCCGGGGAAGTGGAAGCTCCTCGTTCCGCGCGTGGAGGAGCTGGAGGACGGCCTTCACTGGTTCGTCGACGCGCAGGACAAGGGGATGTGGAACGGGGTGGGGCCGGGCTTCCTCAAGTACCAGCGGGGCATGTTCGGCCACATCGACGAGATGAAGGATCTCGGCTTCGAGTGGGACTATCGTCGGGACGCCCGGCCTCGACCCACCACGCCCGAGCTCCGGTTGGCCGACCTCGACCGGGACGGGATCGACGCCGAGATCGTCTACGGCTGCCTGATGATCAACGACCTGATCGGCGAGGCGGCGATACGCGCCTGGGCGGACAAGACGTACAACGACTGGGCCGCCGACTTCGCGAAGCGCTCGGACCCCAGGCGAGTCTTCCCGCTCGCGATCATTCCCAACACCGACCCTGTCGAGGCCGCCGCCGAGGTGCGCCGCTGCGCCAAGATGGGGCTCCGGGGCGGGGACCTTTCGTTCAAGCGCATGTCGCCGCCGCTGTACCATCACGGCTGGTATCCGCTCTGGGAGGCCGCGGCCGAGTGCCGGTTCCCGATCGCGTTCCACTCGACCGGCTTCAAGGCGCTGCGGGCGCCGGACACGCCGCAGATGGAGCAGGAGTTCCTGACCCAGTGGCGGCTGGTGCGGTCCTCTCTGTTCCAGCTCGACACCATGGAGGTGCTCGTCTCGCTGCTGGCCTCGGGCGCATGTGAGAAGTACCCGGACTTCAACTTCGTGCTGGGCGAATCGGGCGTGACGTGGCTTCCCTACGTGTTCGATCGCTGCGACACCGAATACATGGACCGGGCCCGGGCCCTCGGCTTCTCCATGAAGCCGAGTGACTACTTCCGCCGGCAGGGGTACGTCACCTATCAGCAAGATCAGTTCCTGGAGCCGATCATTCCGCTCATCGGCGAGGACAACATCATCTGGGGCGCGGACTATCCGCATCCCGACTGCATCTGGCCGAACTCGCGCAGCACGCTGGAGAAGAACCTGGGCGGGCTGCCCGAGCGCGTGCAACGGAAGATCACGTGCGACAACGTGGCGAGGCTCTACAATCTATAGCCGCGCCTCGGCCGGCGGGGCCCCAGCCCCGCGACGGCCTGCGGCGCGCACTCCAACCTGCGATAGCGAAGCCGCAGCTCGATCCGAGCGAAAGGACCTTATGACCTCGGCCGCTTTGGACATCCCGTCGCTCCGCGACAAGGTCTCGCCGGAAGAGTGGGCCGTGCGCGTCGATCTGGCCGCCTGTTATCGGTTGCTGGTGCGTTACGGCTGGGAGGATCTGGTCTTCACGCACATCACGATGCGGGTGCCGGGCGCCGACGACCAGTTCTTGATCAATCCGTACGGGTTGTTCTTCGACGAGATCACCGCTTCGAGCCTCGTGAAGATCGACCTCAGCGGCACGAAGGTCGACGACTCACCGTTTCCGGTGAACCGCGCCGGCTTCGTGATCCACAGCGCCATCCACGCCGCGCGCCACGATGCCCGGTGCGTGCTGCACACCCATACCGTGAGCGGCATCGCGGTGTCGACGCAGCGGGCGGGGCTGCTCCCGATCTCGCAGCATTCCATGTCGGTGCTGCCGAGCCTCGGGTATCACGACTTCGAGGGCGTGGCGACGCGCGACGACGAGAAGCCGCGTCTGGTCGCCGACCTCGGCGACAACACTCACCTGATTCTCCGCAACCACGGCCTGCTGACGGTGGGCGAGACGGTCGCCGATGCCTTCATGGCGATGTACTTCCTCGAAGCGTCGTGCGCGATCCAGGTGCGCGCCCAGTCCGGCGGCGGAGAGCTGATCCCCCTGCCCAAGGAAGTCCTCGACGGGGCTTACGCGCAGGCGGGCGCGACGATCAGGCCTCGTGATCGGGGACAGCTGATCTGGCCGGGGCTGCTCCGGCGCCTCGATCGCACCGACCCCTCGTACCGCACCTGAGCGGCCGCCTTTCAGTGACGGTGACCGGGGTGCGCGTGGTCGAACCGCGCGTGGTGCTGGCGGAGCAGATCCCGGCCGTAGTCGTTGCCGTTTGGCGTGCGAACGACCGTGTGGACATGATGACGCGAGGGCGCGTCGTTGTCGAAGGCGATCCCTCTCTGGTGGTCGAACTCGATCAGGATGACGGGGCTGTGAACCCTGTAGTGGAAAACGCTGTCCTCGTCCGAGCCGCCCATCCACGCAAAGTGGGTGCCGGGCCGGATGCGGCCGACGTAGGTCTCCAGCACGTCGAGCAGGAGACGCTGCTGGGTGCTCGAGAGGTCGCCCGCGCGGATTCCCTCGTACTTCATCTCGAGATTGTCACGGAACGCGGCGGTGAACACCTCGCCGGGAAGCGCGGTCGCGATGACCGTGCGAAGGCGCGCCGGCGCCGAGGGCCGTGCGCACGGGGGGCAGCACCTCGCGGGCGATACGCGCCATGAAGCCGCGCTCCGGATCGTCCGGCGCCGTCGGGTTCGGGATCGGGTGCAGGCAGACGTAATCCTACTCGGGCTTCACGAGGAAGCGTGCTCCGCCAGAACCGACTCTGATAGGCTCGCGCCCGGATGAAGAGTCGCGGGTGGCGCCGGGTCACTCCGCGTCAAGGTCTCGGGACTCAACCTGAGTGAGGAGGAGACGATGGGCAACAGCGGGTTCGTAAGCCGCGGCGCGATCGTGGCGTTCTGGTGGTTCATGCTCGTCTCACAGCACCCGGTCGGCGTGCTGACGGCGGCCACCCAAGGCCCCTTTGCGAGCCAGGCTCAGTGTGAGTGGGGTCGGCAGCAGATCGCGGTGACGACCGGCCTGCGCGGAGGGCAGGGAACTGGCTGGGGCTCGACGCCGTGCTGGAACGACGGGCCGTGAGGCCCACGCGCGGGCGGGAAACCCCCTCGGAGCGGCGCGCGCCTGGACCTCGCAGTAACGCTTGACCGGCGCCCGCCGCCAGGGCGATCATACGGCGTGCGTCACAGCCGTTCCGCTTTGCTTGTCATCCTCTCGGTGCTGCTCCTCGGCCTCGTTCCCGTGGCCTATGCGTCGCCGCCCGACCCGACGTGGATCGGCGGCTGTTGGGATGACGACGACTTCGACAATGCTGTCATCTCGATCGTCAGTGCGTGTGCCATTGCAATACCGCCGGTCCCCGACGCCGCGCCGCAGTGGGCTCGTCTCGCCGGCATCGAGCTCGGGGAACCCGCGTTCATCATCGCGTCGCCTCGACCTGTTGCCTCCCCCCGCGCTCCGCCGCTAGCCTAACTCCTCGCTCCTGACGCTCGCCTAGGGACCGCTGGCCGCGGCGCGGTCAGCAATGCAGGAGGCGTGTTGCTAGTCATACCGACTCACCGCCTCGAGGCCCTCCCACTGGACCTGTGAGCCTGGGGAACTCGAATGCCCGAGAGCTGGGCGGTTGTCAACACGGAGTGCTGAAAATGTCTGCCATCGACCGCTGTCATCAACCTCAAGACCGCCGAGGCACTCGGGTTCACCATCCCGCTGTGCGGCTGCTGATCCTTGCCGCGGTGGCGCTGGCCGGCAGCGGCGTGCGCGCGGGCGCGCTGACCACGCCGGCTCCCGGCACCGCGACGTCTGCGGTGACCGACGCGACGCACTTGGAGAGGGTTCGCGCCTGCGTGTATGACGTGAGTTGCACGAGGCTGCTGGTGGCGGCTCATCGCATGGGATTCAAGGGTCCATTCGAGAATACCCTCTGGGCCCTGAACCAGAACAGCGGAAAGACGACTGACCTCCTCGAGTTCTCCGTCCGCGAGACGTGGGATGGCCGCCCCATCGTGATTCACGACGACACCGTGGATCGAACCACGAACGGCTCCGGCCGAGTGCGGTGGCATACCCTCGCGCAGATCCGCCAGCTCCGCATCAAGGGGATGGAGACGGAGAGGATCCCCACGCTCGAGGAGGTCCTCGACGCGGCGAGGGGCCGCGTCTTTCTGATCGTGAGCGTCAAGAGTGCGTCCGTCCTGACCGTGTGGAGGGCGATCAAGAGTCAGGGTCTCACCCAGCAAGTCATTCTCTTTCTCTACAAGCCGCGCTGGCAATCCCGCGAGCTCAATCAGCTTCTCGCCGAGGGAGAGAACATCCTCTTCATGCCGCGCCTTCATAAGGGTGAATCGCTGGATGCCTTGATCGACCTGTTCTACCGGCCGCCACAATTCGTGCACATCGATCAGGCAACGTTGACGCAGGACACGCTTGCCGGACTCGCCCGCCGGGAGATCCGCGCATACATGCAGTTCCCCTGGCGAGACACCATCGCGGAGCTGCGGCAGATCGGGCGGGAACTGTTGGACAAGCGCGTCTACTTCTTCCTGTCCGACCAAGCTCTCCAGGTATACGAGGCACTTCCGGATGCCAGGTGACGAGCCGGCCAGTGTGAAACGAAGACCGAGATGAACCAGAACGGCCGCCTACCGCCCAGACGGACCCGCTGGCATGACTTCGCTGTGCAGGTTCAGAAGGACGCGAAGCTGTGGACGTTCCTGCTCGCATTGCTGGTGGCTGTACGGGGGGCGTTGGTGGCGGCGCACCTGGGCCAACTCGACAGCGCTACCGACGCGGGCGTGCTCCTGGCCGCCTTCGCCTCGGGCGTGCGCTACGACTACCAGGTGGCGACGTGGGTCACCCTGCCGGCGCTGCTCATGAGCGTGGTCGGCAGCTCCACGGCCTGGACGGACCTCGCCGACCGCGTGCGCTTCTGGCTGGGTGCGGTGGCGGTGGCGCTCTCGGTGGTGATCGGTGGCATCGACATCGGCTACATCGGCGAGTATGGGAACCAGTTCGACCACTTCTTGCTAGGGGTCGTGTTCGACGATTTCCGGGCCATCGTCACTACCATTTGGGCCAGCTACCCGGTGGTGTGGGGGATCATGGGTATGGCGATGCTGGTGACCGGCCTGGTGTGGCTGCTGCACCGGTGGCTGCGCACGCCGTTCGTCGACGCGCCGTTGGCGCGTCGGCCGCCGCCCACGTGGGCGCGGGGCGTCCTGGTAGGGGTGCTATCGGTGCTGGTGGTAGCCGGTGTTCGTGGCGGCTCGCTGGGATTGCGGCCGCTGCAGGAGAAGGACGCAGCCACCACCGCAGATCGCTTCCTCAACCGCCTCATCCCCACCCCCTACCACGCGCTCTGGCAGTCGCTCGGCGACTACCCCAAGCTCCAGCGCACCGCGGGGCTCGCTAGCTACGTGCCTGACGGCGACCTCGTCAGGGCTGCGTCAGTGATATTCCCAGACCAGCCGCCGCACGGCACGGTGGACGACTACCTCCTGCGCATCGCCCCAGGGTCCGCGGACCCGCCGCGCCATGTGTTCCTGCTCATCATGGAGAGCTACGATGCCTGGCCGTTCGCGGAGCGCTATCGGTCCTTGGGGCTGACCGAGGGTGTGCGCGAATTGGGCCGCGCGGGGATCCTGGTGACACGCTTCGTGCCGGCGTCGACCGGCACCATGTCCTCCCTCAGCGCCCTCCTCACCGGCCTGCCGGACGTGGGCGTATACACCGATTACCAGCCCGCGGCGCGCCAATCCTTCCCCTCGTCGCCGGCGGCGATCTTCAAACGGCTCGGCTACCGCACGCGCGTGTTCTACTCCGGCTACTTGAGCTGGCACCGCATCGGCGACTTCTGCGCCTCGCAGGGCTTTGAGGAGGTGCACGGCGGCGGCGCCATTGACGGTGGCACCTCCGGCAACGAATGGGGCGTGGAGGACGAATCGCTGTTCGCGTATGTCGAGCAGCATGTGCCCGCTGATCGACCAAGCTTCAACGTCATCATCACCACCAGCTATCACCCGCCGTTCAACGTCGACGTGCGCGCCGAAGGGTTCGCCCTCCAGGCCGTGCCTCCCGACCTGGCGCCCATCTACGACGGAGGCTCCAGCCTGGCTGTCTTCGGCCACCTCTGGTACTCAGACCGCGCCGCCTCGCGCTTCATCCGCGCCATGGATCAGCGCCTGCCCAAGGCACTGTTCGCCCTCACCGGCGATCACTGGTCGCGGCGCTTCCTCAATCACAGGCCGACCTTTTGGGAGCGCAGCACGGTGCCGCTGTTGCTATACGGCCCCTCGGTCCTGGGCCGCGTGCGGCCGCCTGACGCCCCGGTAGGCGGCCATCTCGACATCGCGCCGACACTCATCGAGCTGAGCGCCCCGGCCGGCTTCGCCTCGGCCGCATCATCGGTCCGGACTACCTGGCCGAGATCGGCGAGCCAGTGGTCATCCACGCCCTCCCCGACCAACCGCCGCCAGCCACTGCCCCTGACCGGGAGTCGCTGCGCCGGCTCTATAACGCCTGGAGCGGCCTGGGCTGGTGGCGAATCCTGAAGGGCAACGCCTTGCCAGCGGCGCGCTCAGTCTCGTCAGATTCTGCGCCGTCAAGGGGAAGCCCTCAGGGACGCCAATGACATTCGAGGGCGCCGTCCGAGGCGCGGGACGCCGTCTTCGCTGCAGTGGTGGACTACCAGGTGGTGGCCTCGGCCTCCAAATCAGAGAGCACTGGAAGAAGTGTGGGACGGGTAGAGTGATAGTGAAAACCTTCGCAGAGGAGTCTCAGTAATGTTTGGGCTTGGGACGCAGGAACTGCTCGTGATCCTGGTTATCGTGTTGGTCCTGTTCGGCGCGAACCGACTCCCGCAACTCGCTCGATCGCTTGGGTCGAGTCTCAAGGAGTTCAAGAAAGGCATCGATGATGCCCAGGTGAAGGAGACCAGCGTCAGCCCGCCGAGTGCCGATGGTGGGGCTTCGACGGCCGGCGAGCGAAGCTGCGCGCAGTGCAAGAGCGCGCTCGCCCCCGACTGGACCCACTGTCCCCGGTGCGGAACGGCCGTGACCCAAGGGCCGAGCACGAGGATTGGTCAGGGCACCTGATGACGCCCCGAGGAGACGGGTGAAGGCGAAGGTGCGCTGGATCATCGGCGGTGCGATCATCGCCACGCTTATCGCCTCCTGCGGCTGGCTTGTCCTCACGAATGCTCCGGCATACCAGTTCCTCGTCCGCCTCTACGTCGACAAGCGCTTCCTCAAGCACACGCTTCGGGAGTGGGGCGTGCTGGCGCCCGTCATTTTCATCGGCCTCCAGGCCTTGCAGGTCATCGTTGCCCCGATCCCAGGTGAGTTATCGGGGATCCTTGGCGGCTATCTCTTTGGCCAATGGGTGGGGCTTCTCTACTCGACCATTGGGCTGGTTTTGGGATCAGTGACGGCCTTCGCCGTTGGCCGGTGGCTGGGCGCCCGCTACGTTCAGAAGCTGGTGAGCCCGGACATCTGGCGCAAGATGGGCTTCATTGTCGAAGCGGAGGGCGCCATCCTTTGCTTCATTATCTTTTTGATTCCCGGCCTCCCGAAGGACATGGCGTGCTATCTCTTTGGTCTGAGTCCCATGCCGTTCTGGATCTTCGCGGTGGTCTCCACCCTCGGTCGCATCCCTGATACCTGGGTACTTTCAGCGCAAGGGGCTCACACGGCATCGGGCGACTATCGCGCGGTGGTCTTCCTCACAGCCATTGTCGTGGCGGTGGCGCTGCCGCTGTACTACTGCCGGACTCGGCTCGTCGCCTGGTTCCGCACGAAGCAGGTGCCACTCGGCTGATCGCTGTGGCGAACGACCTCTACCACCTCGAGGACAAACCACGGGGGGCGTTTGCGTTGTTGTTGATCGCGCGAGCCTTCGCGCGCTCGGCGGCGTTCGCTTCTTCTTGCACACGAATATTGTCACGGTGCATGGATTCTGCACGCTGCTCTTGTCTCGGTTTGTCGGCCTGTACCGCAGCATTGGCCCGAGCCCGTTCCGCAGCTACCGCCGCAGCCTGCTCCCTGGCCTGAGCGGTCGGGCGGTAGGTGAGCGCTACGTACTCCGAGCAGCCCGCACCGAGCGCCTGCTTGCTACGAACGGCGCTGCGCGCGGCCGAATCGCAGTCCTTCTCGAACGCGAATGTCTTGGTCAGGTTCCATCGCGTGTTGTCGGCATTGAGATAGAGGCCCCACTCAGCCGACGCCGGGGTCGAGAGGGCCACGGTCATCAGGATTAGGGTAAGAATGGTCGCTTTCATTTGCTGGCCTCCTCAACCCCTTCGGGCAAGTCGCGTGCCGGGCTCGGCTCTCGGGGTGTCGAGGGGTTACAAGACGCGAGGCGGGCGAGGTGGCCCGATATCACCCATTTCTGGAAAGTCTGTTCCCGAACGCTAAAGGCCGGGGCAGCTGGTGACCATCTTTGTCAGCTCCCTTCCCGCGCGCGTCACCATCCGGAAACACGGTGATCCTAAGGCATTGAATCGAAAGGGCCGATGCCCTGGCAGAGAAACTGCACTTGACTCGACTGCCATGAGTACGCGGTCCCGCCGCCAGCAGATGCCGTTCGCAATCCTGTTCATCGTCCTTGTGCTCCTCATGTTCACGCAGCGCCGGCTGGCCGAACTCGACTTCGACTCGACCGGCGTCGTGCGGATCGAGAACAACGAGAAGCCCGACGGCGATGAAATTTTCAACCGCCTTGTGTTCGTCGACGACACGGCTGCCCCCCAGGCACCTGGGGTCGGCGAAGCTTGTCACGCTGGCCTCGCCACGCTGGACGCGTGCTCCCTTGCTCTCGTTGCGGTCCTGCTTTCGGAGCCCCGCGCTCCTCCGTACTCTGTCCCGTCCTGCGCCTAGGGACGCCCCCGCCCCTGAAGGCGGGTGCACATGACCGCAACCTGAGAGGAACATAAACGACAAAGGAGAAGTGTATGCTTCGATTTTGGCACAAACGACATCTGAATCTCGGCAACCAGCGCGGTTTCACTCTGATCGAGCTGATGATCGTTGTTGCGATCATCGGCATCCTGGCAGCCATCGCCATCCCGCTCTACGCCAACGTTCAGGCGCGCGCGCGGATTGCCAAGGCCCAGGCCGACTCCCGGGCCCTCGCCTCTGCGGTGTCGATCTATGGCGCCCACATGGGCAGAATTCCGACCGCTCTGACGGATCTCACGGTGGCCGTTTCCAACCCCCAGAACCAGACGGCGGGTCCGTTCATGTCGAAGGTTCCTGACCCGCCGGCCGGTTGGGCCGCGTACGGCTACACGGGCGACACGGCGTCGGGTACCTTCAATATCCGTTCGAACGGCGACAACACGACCGTCTCGCTGCCGTAACGGGTCAACGTCATATCGCGCACGGGGAGGGCCACTCCTTCCCGTGCGCGCTTTCGTACGCCGTCGAGCTCCTGAATAGGCTTCATCAGAATTTTCCCAGAGGTCCTGCCATGGAGGGTTCCGGTCAGGGCATGCAACGCCGTGGTGTCGGACGCCCGTCCGGGGTGGCGCCGTTCGCGCCTCAGGTCACGCAGTGGCTGCGCGAGGACCCCGCCCTTTCAAGCCTCGAGATCCTCCGGCGCGTCCGGCTCGCCAGCTATCGCGGCGGCAAGAGCGCGCTCTACGAACTCGTACGGCGGCTGAGGGGGCGTGTCCAATAATCCGGGCCAGACGCTCTTTGCGGAAACGACAGTAGCCGCTGAGGGTTCGCGCGGCCCCGTACCAAGTTCCGAAGGTCACACGTTGGATGAGTCGCCGCCCGCGCGCCGCGGCAGCACTCGAGGAGCCTAGAGAGCACGTCCTTCCTGGAAACTGGCCCGACCTGAAGAAATCCTGAAGATTGGATGAAGGTGCTTCCAGTCTTATTTATCGCTTGACCGCGCCGGCCCGAGGGCAACTAGACTGTGAAGCTGGATGACCTGCCGGGGGTGGGATCCTCCGCGGCGGGCGGATCCAGTGCTGACGGCCGGAGCCGTAGGGTTCTGGCCGTCAGCCCGTTTGGGCTACTTGTCGCGCTCCTTAGTTGAACCAGCCCGCGCGCCGGATCTTGCTTCTGAGCCAAGCGCAGACCGTGCCGCTCACTGACACGGCAAGCGGTTGCTGTTCAAGAGGCCGTAGGAAATGGAACGAGCGCGGGGTTTTTCTTTGCGCTGTTGGCCCCTTTTGGTTAGTTTCGCGTAGATTAGAGGTGGTCGCGGGCACGTTCTCGGGCACGTTCCAATGTCGGAGGACTGAGGGTGAAGAAGAAGGCCAAGAAGAAGGCCAAGAAGAAGGCAGGAGGTCGCAAGAAGAAGAGGGGCTCTGTTCCTGATCCTCGCCCACCGCACGACCCCGATGAAACCGACTACGCAGGACCGAGGGTCTCTTGATGAGCGAGGAAGAACGTTCTAGAAGTAGCGGTAGAATCTGACTATGGCTGTAACCGCGCAACAGGCTTCTCAGGAGGCCCAGTGGCTTTCGGATCGACTCAGCGTCCAGGTGCGCTGGGTCGCTGTCGGTATCTTGGCCTTCGTCTGGGGCCTCATTATTAGCCCGCCGAAGGGCCTCGATCTCTCGCCCAAACTCTTGCTTTGGGCTGGGCTCCTCGCGATTCTGGCTCTTCTCCTCGATCTGCTGCAGTATGTTTTCGGCTACGTCTATACGATGCAGATTCTGAGGAAGATCGAGAAGGAAAAGGCCGAACAAAGCTACAGCCGTCGTCATCCACTCTACCGATTGAGGGATGCCTGCTTCGTAGCGAAGCAGATTGTCGTGTTTGTTGCGGGAATTGTGCTCGCGGTGGCAGTTGTTCCTCCGCTCCTCGCCGGGTAGGCCAATCTCCGGCTCTTCCGCTGATACTGCTTGTGCGCCGCTTGTCGTGCAGAGCGAGCTCCTCGCGCTCGAGCGGCGCCACCTCGATCTCGAGACCGGGACGATCATCCCGTACCTCTTTCCGTTCCTCACCGGACGCCGGCGCCAGCGCCGCAGGGCCGCCGCGTATTCTTCCCGGGTTTGAGTGGTCACGCGGCCTCTTGTCCGGTGCCGGCTTCGGTAACACCGGTTTTGAGGCATCGACCGTGTTTTCGGTAAACCAAACTGTTTTCGGTAAACCAAACTAATGAGGCACTTCGAGGGGTTGACGCGCGTCCCGTAAGTGTGTAACTTCTCGCGCACGGACGATTAGCTCAGTTGGCAGAGCGCTGGCCTCACATGCCAGAGGTCACTGGTTCAAGTCCAGTATCGTCCACCAACAACCCCGCGCACTCACGGTCAGGGCTCGCCAAGCAGGGACGTTGCTGGCGCCCCACCAGGCTGCGCCTTCTCGGTCCGATGGCGCTTCGCCGGGGCCGGGGCCTGACGGCCGGGATCAGAAGAGCGTGTAGATGAAGGGCGCGCCGGGCGTGCCGGAGAGCGCGACGAGCACTCCCATGAGAAGCAGCATTGCCAGGAGCGGCACGAGCCACCACTTCTTGTTCTCGCGCAGCAGGTCCACGAGCTCGCGCAGCAGACTGCCGCGCGACTCGCCGGCGGCCCGCTCGAACTCCTTCCGGTGAGAGTCGTTCATCGGATCAGAACTGCTTGAAATACCGGCGCACGTCGGTCGGCTCCGGCTTGGGCTGCCAGTAACTCCTGGCATCGCGAGACCATTTGAGCGCGAGCGGGTCGCGGCCAGCGAGCCTGAACACGAGCGCCAGCGGCGTGACCAGCCCGTAGAACATCACCGCCAGGGCGACGTGAGACACGAGCCAGCCAATGGGAAAGGCGAGCATCATCCAGCCCACGAACAGCGGCCGAAGGGCCCGCGGGCGCGCGAGCCCCAGCCCCCCGACCGACGCGGCCAGCACCGCGCAGAGGGCCAGGGTCGAGCGGCCGCGGACCAGCCCTTGCCATGTGGCCAGACCCAGAAAGAACGCGAGCCAGAGGCCGGCGAACTGTCGTAGCAGTCGGGCCGGCGGATCGCGAGGAATGTCCGACCACCGCATCACGGCGCCTCAGTCCAGCTGGAACTGAGCCAGGTACCGCTCGCGTGCTTCAGCATCGACTACCTCGTCCGCGTCGCTCTTGAGCAGCACGTAGTCCTCGAGCACCAGGGCGTTGATGCCCGTGGCCCGATAGCAACGATACGCCTCCGCCGGCGTGCAGACGATCGGCTCGCCTCGCACGTTGAAGCTCGTGTTCACCAGCACCGGGCAGCCGGTCAATGCGTGAAACGCCTCGAGCAGACCATGCAAGCGCGGATGGCGCTCCCGATCGACAGTCTGAACGCGTGCGCTGAAATCGACGTGCGTCACTGCCGGGATCGTCGACCGCACGACGTTGACCCGCGCGCACAGGTCGGGGTCCTGCTGCATCGTGCGCAGGTCATCCGCTCCGATCGGCACGCGATGCCGCTCGTGGACGGGAGCCACCAGCGCCATGTACGGGCTCTCCGTACCCGGCCTCAGCTCGAACCATTCGGGTGCGTGCTCGGCGAGCACGATGGGGGCGAAGGGACGAAAGCTTTCGCGGAACTTGATTCTCAAGTTCATGTCGGCCTGCATGGCCGGTGACCGCGGGTCGCCCAGGATGCTCCGCGCTCCCAGGGCGCGGGGACCGAACTCCATGCGTCCGTGGAACCACCCGACAATCTTGCCTTCGGCCAGCAGCGCGGCCACGCGGCGCAGCAAGTCGGATTCGTCGGCGTACCGCTCGTGCGGCCCGCCGAGTCCCGCCAGGAAGCTGGCGATCTCATCGGTCGAAAAGCGGGGGCCCAGCAGGCTGGCACGCTGGCGGTCCTGACCCTCGACCCGCCGGGGTTGCTCGAGGAGCTGGTGCCAGACGAACAGGGCCGCGCCCAGCGACCCGCCGGCATCGCCCGCGGCCGGCTGGATCCATACCTCGTCGAACGGCCCTTCGCGCAACAGACGACCGTTGGCCACGCAGTTCAGGGCCACGCCGCCCGCCATCACCAGGCGCTTCTGCCCCGTCTGGGCGCAGATGTGCCGGCCCATTCGCACTACCGCCTCTTCGGCCACGGCTTGAATGCTGGCCGCCAGGTCGCTGTGTCGCTGCTCGATCCGCGATTCGGCCGTACGCGGCGGACCGCCGAACAGCCCGTGAAAGCGGGGCCCCGTCATGGTGAGGCCCTGGCAGAAATTGAAGTAATCCATGTTCAGCCACAGGCTGCCATCCGGCTTGAGGTCGATCAGGTGCTCGCGGATCAGGTCCCGATAGACCGGTCGGCCATACGGCGCCAGGCCCATCAGCTTGTATTCACCGCTGTTGACCTTGAAACCACAGTAGTAGGTGAACGCCGAATACAACAACCCGAGCGAATGGGGGAACTGCAGATGGTGGGTGAGCCGAAGGCGATTGCCGGCACCGAAGCCGTATGCCGCCGTACTCCACTCGCCGACGCCGTCGAGCGTGAGGATCGCCGCCTCGTCGAACGGGCTCGGGAAGAAGGCGCTCGCGGCGTGGCTCTCATGGTGATCGGTGAACACGATGGGCACTCGAGCCGCACCCGGCAGGGCCTTTCGCAGCAGGCGGCGCATGTCGAGCTTGCCCCCGAGCCATACCGGCATCGCCTTCGCGAAGCTCAGGAATCCGCGCGGCGCGAAGGCCAGGTAGGTCTCGATCAGCCGGTCGAACTTCATGAGCGGCTTGTCGTAGAAGGCGAGGTAGTCGAGCCGCTCAGGCGAGAGCCCCGCCTCGGCCAGGCAATACGCGACCGCTCCGGCCGGAAAGCCCGCGTCGTGCTTTCGCCGCGTGAACCGCTCTTCCTGCGCCGCGGCGACGGCTTCGCCGTCGACCACGAGCGCCGCCGCACTGTCGTGATAGAACGCCGAGACACCGAGGATTGCGGTCAACGAAGCACGCTCCTGCGGCACGTGGCCGCGTCGACAGATCTCGCCTTCCTCGCCCGCGTTTCCGCTCCCGCCCGGCGCCGTTTTCCGGAATCTTTCGGCGCCCTTGCATTGGCGCGAATTGACGCGTAGCCTTTCGGCACTCTACCGCGATCTGGACAGGCGGGGTCGGAGAAGCTAGACGGCGGTTTGGACGAACCCAGCGTCGTCCGCCATTAACCACGTGTGATTGCAGCGATACGACGAGTCCCTCCGCGTCGACTACGACCGGCTCGCCACCTGGATTACGCAAGCCGTCGGCGGCGCTGGCGCGATCTTCGCGGGCGCCCACTACTACGTCGGGGTGTCGCCGGACGCGCCGCCCCTGGTCGAAGGCTTCCTGAAAGGGCTCGAGCTCCGGCCGGGCTATTTCGTCAAGCGCGAGCTGCGCGTACGACGCTCCGGGCACTGCCCGGCGTGCGATGTGGAGTACGAGTACACGACCGAGAAGCGCGTGGACACGCGGCTCGTCGCCGAGATGATCCACTACGCCGCGATCGGCGCGTTCGACGCGGCCGTGCTGGTCTCGGGCGACGACGATTTCGTCCCGGCGGTCGAAGCGGTGAACGCGCTGGGCAGGCAGGTGTGGGTGGCGACGTGGTCGGCCGACGACCTGTCGAAGGATTTGCGCGTGCGCTGCTTCGGACAGATTCATCTGAGCGACGGTATCGCCGCATTCCGCGTCGAGCGTCCCCGGCCGTTCGAGCGCGCGCCGACCCGCATGGCACCGTCGCGGCTGGCGCGCCCGCCGTTTCAGCCGGCCACGGGCGTGGCCCTCGAGCACGCGCTCCAGGAGCTGCAGCGCGCCGAGACGCGCCTGCCTCACGTGAGTCGTGGGTACTTCGTCATGCGCTGGAAGTCCCACCAGCTTCCTCCGGTCGGTGCCGAGCGAGAGGCGCTCGTGCAGCAGCTAATCGCCGCGGGGCTCGCCGAGGAGTTCGAGGTCAAGGACGCCGAGGGGCGGAACGTCACGGCGATTCGCACGCGGGAGCCTAACGGGAACGTGCGGGAGCCCGACGGCAACATCGCCATGCCCGGATAGACGGGCCGAACCCCCCGATGGGGGCGGCTCGAGGGTCTCGACGAGCGACGGCTCACGGCGGCACTCGGCATCGCCGGCGGCTTTGCGTCGGGTGTGATCGAGCATCTCGAGGACGGTTCCTGGGTGAAGCGGGTCCATCCGGGATGGGCAAGTTCCGCGACAACGCCGGGAGGGCGCTCCCGCCGGGGCAGGTGGAGGTCATCGAGCGCACCGCGCTTTCGCTCGACGCGCTCCCCGACGTTTCGGCATTGATGATCTTGTGCGGCGCATAAAGTCGCGTCCGTCCGGATATTTCAGGCCAATCGTCTCGCCGCGTCATCGATCGGGCGCGCGGCGAACGAATCCGGCGGAGTAGAGGTGGAGTAGAATGGATGTATGAGGTACGCCCTCGCAATAGCCCTCGCGACGCTGTTCGTGACGCCGGCTTGGGCCCAGCAGGTGGAGATCAAAAAGTCGGCCCCGTCGGCCGCGCCCACCCCGCGCGAACCCGAACGCGACGTGATCCCTCCCGGGCTCTACGATGAGACTCGGCCGAGCGACGCGGATCATTACCCGCGCGGCGGCCAGGTGCAGCACGACCCTGCGTTCTTCGGGCCGCTGTCGCGCCGGCGTGAGACGCCGACCTCTACAGGGCGCATTGGTATTGCCGGTTGGGCGTCGCCGAACACCCCGGTCGGCGCTCCGTCTGGCACCGGGTGGAAAGAGGTCAGCGGCTGGTTCGCGCTTGGCTTCTCCGTCACCTGGGACGGCCCCCCGCCAGCCAGGCGTCCTGCCCCGGCTCCCTGATTCGATGACCGGTCCCGATCGGCCCAGCGCCCCGTCGGCGCCCCGCTGATGCCCTGGCTCCGCGGAAACCTCCACGCCCACACGACCTTCTCGGATGGCGTCAAGGATCCGGCCCAGCTCATCGCCGCGTATGAAGCGCTCGGTTACGACTTCCTCGCCATCACCGACCACGAGAACTGGATCGATGAGGGCTACTGGCGCGCACTGCCCAGGCTCTCGGCCAAGCTCCTCTTGTTCCACGGCGTGGAGCTGAACTGGCCGCGGTTCGATCAGCACATCGGCAAGGTCGTCGGTGACCGCGAGACGCTCCACGTCCTGAACCATCCGGCCCGCTATCAGCTCACCGTCGCCCAGACGCTCGAGCGCATCCGGCGCATCGGCGCCGGCGGCATCGCCCTGGACGCGATCGAGGTGACGGACACCGGGCAGCGGCGGTCGCTCTACGAGTCTCCGGAAATCCCGCTCGTCAAGATCGCGACCGACGACGCCCACGGGCCCATCCACTTCGGTCGGGCGTGGATCGAGGTCGACGCCCCGCGAAGCCGCGACGCGATCATCCGCGCGATCCGCGCGAGCGAGTTTCGGCTGGGATTCGCGGACGGCTAGCGCGCTTGCAAACAGTGAGGATCGGCCACAGCCCCGACGCGGACGACGCATTCATGTTCTACGCGCTCACGGCCGGCAAGGTGACGATCCCCGGAGTCACCGTCGAGCACGTGCTCGACGACATCGAGTCGCTGAACCGCCGCGCGCGCACCGCGGAGCTCGAAGTGACCGCGGTGTCGTTCGCGACCTATCTGCTCATCGCCGACCAGTATCGGATGATGGACCCGGGCGCGTCGATGGGGCTGGGGTACGGGCCGATCCTCGTGGCGCGCGCGCCGATCCCACGGGCCGAGCTCGAGAGCCGGGTCGTCGCGAGCCCGGGCAAACACACCACCTCGGCGCTGCTCCTGAGGCTCTACGTGGGCGATCCGCCGCTGATCGAGGTCGCCTTCGACAAGATCCCCCAGGCCGTGCTCGATGGTCAGGCCGATCTCGGCCTGCTCATCCATGAGGGTCAGATCACCCATCAGCGGATGGGCCTGACGAAGGTCTTCGACCTCGGGGAGGCCTGGCAGCGCGACACGGGCCTGCCGCTGCCTCTCGGCGTCAACGTGATGCGTCGGGATCTCGGCGAAGACCTCCACCGGGCGCTCTCGCAGGGGCTCCGCGACTCGATCGCGTGGGCTCACGCGCATGTCGACGAGGCGCTGGAGTACGCGATGCGGTACGGGCGCGGGATCGACAAGGAGACGTGCCGGCGGTTCGTCCTCATGTACGTCAACGACTACACCCTGGCGCTCGGCCATGACGGGCGCGCCGCGATCGAGCGTCTGTTCGGGATGGCGCAGGCCAAGGGCCTCATCGCCGAGATCCCGCCCGTCGACCCGATCTAGGACATGGGGGGCCACGAAAGGGCCCCCCAAGCCCCCCAACGTTCGGCACGCCCCGGCGAGGCCGGGGCGCGCCTCTGTTTCTCTGCAGGGCTGGCCACGAAAGGGCCCCCCAAGCGCCTCTGGTTCGGGGGCGGCTAGAGCGTCTTCACGACCTCGGCCGGCCAGGCGCGGGCGTCGACGCGCGCGTGCCACTCCTTGATCTTGCCGTCCCGGTCGATCACCACGCCGACGCGCTGCGCGCCCTTCTGGGGATCGGCGTTGGCGCCGTAGGCGGTGCCGATGGTCCGGTCGGTGTCACAGATGAGCGGGAAGTTGAAGGTGTTCTTCTCGGCGAACGCCTTGTTGTCGGCCGGGGTGTCGAAGGACACCCCGAGAATCACGGCGCCCTTCCGGTCATAGTCGGCCTTCAGGTCGCGGAACCCGCAACCCTCGGCGGTTCACCCCGGGGTGTCGGCCTTGGGGAAGAACCAGAGCACGACCGGCTTGCCCTTGAAGTCCGCAAGCTTCACGGTCTTGCCGGTGTGGTCGCGGCCGACGAAATCGGGCGCCTTGTCTCCTGGATTGAGCATGAGCCCTCCTTGTCGCTGTCAGTTCGTGGCCGAGGCGGTGGCGGCGC
>QHSR01000242.1:109079-124526 GCA_003221635.1 Candidatus Rokuibacteriota bacterium
CACGCCAGCGCGAATGCCGCGCCGTAACCGCCCGTGGTCTCGAACAGCAGACCGGCGAGCGCGGAGCCGATGGCGGAGCCCGTCTGGTGCACGAGGAAGATCAGGCCGAAGACCGAGCTGACGGAGAAGCGCCCGTAGATGTCGGCAGTCAGCGCCGAGGTCATCGAGCCCGTGCCCGCCATCGTGATGCCCCCGAGGATGGCCACCGCGAGAATCGCCATCGGGTTGTCGCGGATGAGGAAGAAGCCGGCAAAGATGAAGACCCGTCCGGCATAGATCGCGGCGAGCACGGGCCGGCGACCCAAACGGTCGGACAGCGCGCCGAGCATCACCGTGAACCCGATGGCCGAGCCGCCGAGCACGCCCAGCGCCCACGACGCGAACATGGGCGAGTAGCCGTGGTCGGTGAGCATGGGAATCCCGTGTGCGGAGAGCAGGCTCATCGAGAAGCCGCAGGTGAAAAACGATCCCGCGAGCTGCCAGAACGCCAGCGTCTGCAACGCCTCGCGGGCGGTGACCCGCTCGACTGGGGCCGCGGTGGCCCCGGGCTTCACGGCGGCGCCGTCGGGCAGGAGCCCGACCGACTCCGGAGAGTCGCGCACCACCCACAGACAGAGGGGTAGCGCGAGCGCCAGGATCCCAGCCGCGATCAGGACGTATGTCGTGCGCCATCCGGTGGTGAGGATGAGCCACGTCACGGCGGGCACGAGCAGGCTCATGCCGGTCATCGACGCGCTGCCGAGCACCGAGAGCGCGGTGCCGCGGCGCTTGCTGAACCACCGAGCGACCACGCCGGAGGCGATCACGGGCCCGGTGCCGGCGAGTCCGAGCGGCACGAGCACGCCGTAGACGACGGCGAACTCCCAGACATTGTGCACCATCGCGGTCAACACGAGCGAGATGACCAGCACCACCGTGCCCACCGAGGTGACCACGCGCACGCTGAACCGGTCGAGCGCCATGCCCGCGATCGGCATGAAGACGCCGTAGAGGAAGAGGCTCAGCGCGATCACGGCGGAGAAGCTCGCGCGATCGAGGCCGAGGTCGGCCACGATCGGCTTGAGGAACGGCCCTACCGCGTGCCGGACTCCCGTCGACATGAACGTCATCGCCGAGAACGCCGCGACGACCCACCAGCCGTAGAAGATCGATCGATTGGTCACTGGTCTTCACTATAGCAGGACCGTTGCCGCTGGCGGACGGGTCGATCGAGGCGAGGCCGGGCTGCCCTCGACGTGAAGCTAGGGTAGACTTCGGCTGGGAAGAGGCGAGATCGTGCGTATCGTGATCGTTGGAGCCTCGCTGGCTGGAGCGACGGCGGCGGCGACCCTGCGCGACGAGGGTTTTGACGGTGAGATCCGCCTGATCGGCACCGAGCCCCAGCTGCCCTACAACCGCCCGCCGTTGTCGAAGGGCTATCTTCGTCACGAGGAAGCCTTTGAGGCGCAGCTGGTCAAACCCGCCGGGTATTACCCCGAGCAGCGCATCGAGCTCACGCTGGGCGTGCGGGCGACGGCGATCGACGCCAGGCAGAAGCTCGTGGAGCTGGAGAGTGGCGAGCGAGTCACCTACGACCGGCTTCTGGTGGCGACCGGCGGGCGCAACCGAACGCTGGCCGTCCCCGGCGCAGACCTCGCAGGGGTCTTCCAGCTCCGCACCGTCGAGGACTGCGACCGGATCCGCGCCGCCATCGAGCGGGGACGCCGCGCGGTCGTGATGGGGTTCGGCTTCATCGGCTCCGAGGTAGCGGCCTCGTTTCGCCAGCTCGGAGTGGAGGTGGCGGCCGTCGAGGGCGCCCGCGTGCCGTTGGCTCGCGTCCTGGGCGAAGAGGTCGGGCGCGTGCTCGCGGGCATCCATCGCGACAAGGGAGTGGAGCTGATCATGGAAGACTCCGTGGAGGCGTTCGAAGGCTCCGGCCGTGTCGAACGGGTGCGCACCAGGAAGGGCCGAGTGCTCGAGTGCGACATGGTGGTGGCCGGAATCGGGATCGTGCCCAACACCGAGCTGCTGGCGACGGCGGGGGCCCACGTCGACAATGGCGTGCTCGTGGACGAGCGCTGCCGGACAACGCTGCCCGACGTGTTCGCCGCCGGCGACGTGACGAATCACTTGCATCCGGTCTTCGGCCGCTTGCGCGTGGAGCACTGGAACAACGGATACCAGCAGGGACAGGCCGCGGCCCGATCGCTGCTCGGCGGAGAGCAGCCCTACGACTACATCCATTCCTTCTGGTCGGATCAGTACGAGCACTCCATCGAATACGTGGGATTCGCCCCTGGCTGGGACCGCCTGGCGTTCCGCGGCCGACCCGAGAGCCGTAAGTTCCTGGGCTTCTACCTCGAGCGTGGGATCGTCCGCGCCGCGGTCGGCCTCAACCGTGGCGGCGACCCGGAGGACCCCAAGGTCGAGGGTGAGCTGAAAGCGGCCGTGACGTTGATCCGCAACCGCACGCCCGTCGATCCCGCGGCCCTGGCCGACGAGGCCGTCGATCTCAGCGGCCTGGCGGCCAGGACGCGCTGACGGTTCCAGTGACGACGCGGAGCCCGTGGGCGCTCGAATATGCTCGGCGGCCGGACGAATACGTCCTCGGTACCGCGCCATCCGCGTTCGCGCGGATGCTGCGCTCGCTGCTCGCGCCCGGCGCCCGGGTGCTCGAGCTCGGCTGCGGGGAAGGGCGCGACAGCGTCTTCTTCGCCCGCTGCGGGTGCGATGTGACCGCCGTAGATGTTTCGGCGGCTGGCCTCCGCAAGGGCGACCGCCTCGCGCGGCTCGCGGGCGTCGAGGTGCGGTGGGTGCACGACGACGCGGCGCGATATCTGCCCGGGGGGACGTTCGACTTCGTGTACTCCTGCGGAGCCATCCACTACGTGCCGCGTCGGCTGCGGGCCGGACTTCTGGCCCGGGTCAAGGCCTCCACGAGTCCGATCGGCATCCATGCCCATCTCGTCTTCACGGATCGCACGGTCTACGTGGAGAAGAACGAGCGCATCGATTACTTCAGCGCCGGGGAGCTGGGTCGGGTCTACGCCGACTGGCAGATCTGGTGGAATGGCCACGGGACGATCGCGTGCGATCGGGACGGCCGTCCGCATCTTCACGGCGTGGAGGAGCTCATCGCGAGAAGAACTCCAGCATCAGGCGGTTGACCTCGGCGGCGTTCTCGTACGCGGACCAGTGGCCCACTCCGGGAATCCGGTGCACGTCGAGCGTGCCAACGGCCGCGCGGATCTCGCCGATGAGCAGGTTCGCGGGCCGAAACGCGGAATCGTCGCGCTCACCCCAGAGCAGGCGGATCCGACAGGCGGGAGCGGATGTCATGCCACGTTCCCTGAGGTAGGTCAGGTCGTCCAGAAGCGTTCCGCCGCCGCTGACCTTCCGGCTGTTGAAGCGGGTTCGACGGACGCAGGCGGCCTGAATGTCCAGCGTGTCCTCGGTGACGCTGGCCGGATCGCTGAGCATGTTGACGAGCAAGTTGTGGCGGCAGATCTCGCGGAAGAACCGCTCGTCGTCGCCGGCCTCCCGGTAGCTCCGGGTCGGCCGGTCCCCAAAGCGGCGCGCGGGGAAGCCACCGGGCGAGATCAGGCACAGATGCGTCACCCGCGGGGCCAGCCGCCGCGCAAGGTTCGCGGCGATGGCGCCACCGAAGGAGAACCCCGCAAACCGCAGCGGCGCGTCGCCCGGGAACATCTCGAGGAACAGACCGTGCACGAGGTCGAGGTACGCGGCGCCGGTCGTCTCGCGCGCGACGGGCGCCGAGTCGCCGTACGACGGATGGTCGAGCGCGTGCACGGTGAAGCGCGTGGCGAGCGGCTCGATGTTGCGGATCCAGTGCTTCCACGATCCCATGCCTCCGTGGAAGAGGACGAGGTCGGGTCCGCTGCCGCTCCGGTGCACCGCCATCCCCGGGGCGTGATCGGTCGTCACTTTCGGGTCCTCCGCGATCGGGCCAGCCGGCGGCCCGGCGCCGCGACAGCCTATCATGTCGTCGCGCCGCGCCGCGCGGCCCGTCGCAAAAGAAACGGCGTCAGGGAGGAGCCTGGACTTGCCGCGGGAATATCACGATAATCAGGCCCGACCTCGACGGGCCCGTGCGGGGATGCGCATGGACATTCAGATCGACGCTCCCGAGTGAAAACCGACGCGAGGCAGCACAGCGCGAAAGGGGAACTCTCATGACCGAGCTCAGGCGCATGCCGTGGAAACGCACGCTCCGATCCCGACTCACGCTCACGCTCGCGATCGGAACGCTCAGCGGTGTCATCGCCGCGGGGGCGCTCGCGCAGAGCGCCGGCAAGAGCACGTTCATCGGCAAGCTGGAAGGTCCGGAAGTCGTCACCGACGCCGCGAAGCTCCCCAAGAGTCTCAAGGAAGCGCCGCAGCTGGCCGAGCTGGTCAAGGCCGGCAAGCTGCCGCCGGTGGCGGAGCGCGTCGGACAGGATCCCGTCGTGATCAAGCCGCTGCGCGAGGTCGGCAAGTACGGCGGCACCTGGCGCGGCGGCTTCACCGGGCCGGCGGACTTCTGGAACGGCTTCCGGTGCTGCTCGGGGCCGGACCACCTCATGTTCTGGGACTACACCGGCGACAAGGTCGCGCCCAACCTCGCCAAGGGCCTCGAGATGCAGGACGGCGGGCGGGCCTGGCTGGTGCACCTGCGCCGCGGCATGAAGTGGAGCGACGGCAAGCCCTTCACCGCCGACGACTTCGTGTTCTGGTTCGAGGACATCTATCAGAACAAGGATCTCGTGCCCACGCCGTCGGCGACCATGGCCATCAACGGCAGGCAGGGCGCGATCGAGAAGGTCGACACCTCCACGGTACGGTTCAAGTTCCCCGAGCCCTACTTCATGCTCCCCGACGTGCTGGCCGGGTCCACCGATCTTGCCGGCCAGGGGTTCGCGTATCGGGGCATGGGCGGCTTCGCGCCCGCCCACTACCTGAAGCAGTTCCATCCCAAGTACGCGGGCCAGGCCGAGCTCGACAAGAAGGTGAAAGAGGCGAAGTTCGATTCCTGGGTGCGGATGTTCCTGGCCAAGAACGACTGGGCGCTCAACCCGGAGCTGCCCGTGCTTTCGCCGTGGAAGACGGTGACGGCGATCAACACGCCGACCTGGACGCTGGAGCGCAACCCGTACAGCGTGTTCGTGGACACCGCGGGCAACCAGCTGCCGTACATCGACCGCGTCGTGCTGACGCTGGGCGAAAATCTCGAGGTCATCAACTTGCGCGCGGTCGCGGGCGAGTACGACTTCCAGCAGCGGCACCTCGATCTCGGCAAGCTGCCGGTGTTCATCGAGAACCAGGTCAGGGGCGGCTACAAGGTCTACCTGGATCCGGGCGACTACGGCGGCGACATGATCATCAAGTTCAACCTGAACTACGATGCCGACGGGGAGATCGCCAAGTGGTTCAGCACGGCCGACTTCCGTCGCGCGCTCGCGCTCGGGATCGACCGCGACCAGATCAACGAGACGTTCTGGCTGGGGACGGGCACGCCGAGCTCCGTGGTGCCGGCGGACGGCAACAAGTACAACCCCGGGCCGCAGTACCGGAAGCTCTGGGCCACGCTCGACGTCCGGAAGGCCAACGAGATGCTCGACAAGATCGGCCTGGCCAAGAAAGACGCCCAGGGCTTCCGGCTACGCAGCGACGGCAAGGGCCGGCTGCGCATCGAGATCATGACGCTGGGCGGCCAGTTCGTCCAGTTCACGCAGATCGCGGAGATGATCCGGGAACAGTGGAAGCGGATCGGCATCGACCTGACCGTGCAGGAGGTCGAGCGCAGCCTGGCGCTCAAGCGGACCGCCGCCAACGAGCAGCAGCTCGGCGCCTGGAACAACGACGGCAGCGAGCACCTCTTCACCTTCCCGCTCCACGTGTTCCCCTTCGAGCTCGCCGCGGTCGCCTCCTCCGGGCCGCTGTACGTCAAGTGGTTCCACTCCGCCGGCGCCCAGGGCAAGGAGCCGGAGCCGAAGATGCGCGAGCTGATGGAAAAATGGAAGAAGGCCTTCGGAGTGCCCGAGAAGGAGCGCATCCAGCTCGGCAAGGAGGTCTGGAAGATCGCCGCCGAGGAGGTCTACATCATCGGCGTGATCGGCATGGGGCCGGCCTCCATGGGCGTACGCGTGGTCAAGACGAACATGGGCAACATTCCGTCCCGGCAGTACAACAGCCCGGATGGCAAGACCCCGGGGATCTCGCGGCCGATGACGTTCTACTGGAAGAACTAGATACCGGAGGCGCCCGGGTCACCGCCACGCGCCGGCGGTGACCCGGGCCCGCCATGCTCGCCTACATCGGTCGTCGCGCGGTGCTCGCCATCTTCACCGTCTGGGCAATCTCCGTCCTCGCGTTCGCGATCATCCAGCTGCCGCCGGGTGACTACGTCACCTCGTACATCGCGCAGATGGCGTCGATGGGCAGCGTGGTGACGGACGAGGAAGCGCAGAGTCTGCGGATCCAGTACGGCCTGGGCCAGCCGATCTACGTTCAATACTTCAAATGGGTCAAGCTGATCGCGTGGGGCAACTTCGGCATGTCGATGGAGTGGCGGAGGCCCGTCACCGAGGTGATCGGCGAGCGCCTGTGGCTGACGATCGTGGTCTCGGTCGCCGCGCTGATCCTCACGTGGGCCCTGGCGCTGCCGATCGGCATTTACTCAGCGGTCCGACAATATTCCGTCGGTGACTACCTGGCGACGTTCGTGGGCTTCATCGGCCTCGCCGTTCCCAACTTCCTGCTCGCCCTGGTGATCCTCTACCTGGGGTTCGTGCTGTTCAACGCGCACATCGGCGGCCTCTTCTCGCCGGAGCTGCAAGACGCGCCGTGGAGCCTGGCCCGCGTGTGGGACCTGCTCAAGCATCTGCCGATCCCGGCCTTGATCCTCGGCCTGGCCGGCACCGCGCAGCAGATCCGGATCATGCGCGCCAATCTCCTGGACGAGCTGGGCAAGCCCTACGTGGTGACGGCGCGGTCCAAGGGCCTGGCCGAGGCGCGGGTGATCGTGAAGTATCCGGTCCGGGTGGCCCTCAACCCGTTCGCGAGCACGATTGGCTACACGCTGCCGTACATCGTCTCGGGCAGCATCATCGTGTCGCTGGTCCTGGGGTTGCCGACGGTCGGGCCGCTCCTGCTCAAGGCCCTCATCGCGCAGGACATGTTCCTGGCCGGAACGATCGTGCTCTTGCTCGGCGTGATGACGGTGATCGGCACGCTGGTCTCGGACATTCTCCTGGTCTGGATCGATCCGCGCATCCGGCTCGAGGACACCTGATGGCGTCCGTCGCCGACGAGCAGCGCATCTTCGTCGCCTCGCAGTGGCAGCTCATGTGGTGGCGGTTCCGGAAGCATCGCGTGGCCGTGGCCAGCGCCATCGTCGTCGTGGGCTTCTATCTGGCGGTGCTGGGCGCCGACTTCCTCGCCTATTCCGATCCCAACGCGTCCGAGGCCCAGCGCTCGCTGATGCCGCCGCAGCCGATCCACTGGTTCGACGAGGGACGTTTTCGCCCGCACGTCTACGGCCTCAAGGGCGCGCGCGACCCGCAGTCCTTCAAGCGCGTCTATCGCCCCGACCCCGAGCAAAAGATTCCGATTCGGTTCTTCGCCGAGGGCTTCGAGTACCGGTTCCTCGGCGTGATCCCCATGACGCGCCATCTGATCGGCGTCGAGCCCGGGCTCGACGCCGCCAAGACGATCTTTCTGCTGGGCACCGACGTGCAGGGGCGCGACCTGTGGTCGCGGCTGATGTTCGGCACGCGCATCTCGCTCACGATCGGGCTGCTCGGCGTGACGATGAGCCTCGTCCTGGGCGTCGTCCTCGGCGGATTCTCGGGCTTCTACGGCGGCATCGCTGATACGGTGATCCAGCGGGTCATCGAGATCCTCCGCTCGATCCCGACGATTCCGCTGTGGATGGGCTTGGCGGCGGCGCTCCCGCGGGACTGGACGGTCCTCCAGGTTTATTTCGCCATCACCATCATCATCTCGCTCCTGGGGTGGACGGAGCTGGCGCGCGTCGTGCGCGGGCGCTTCCTGGCGCTGCGCGAAGAGGACTTCGTGGTGTCCGCGCGGCTGGTGGGCTGCAGCCAGATGCGGACCATCTTCGTGCACATGGTGCCGTCGTTCATGAGCCACATCATCGCGGCGACCACGCTCGCGCTGCCCGCTATGATCATCAGCGAGACCGCGTTGAGCTTCCTGGGCCTGGGTCTGCGCCCGCCCGCGATCAGCTGGGGCGTCCTGCTGCAGCAGGCCCAGAACGTGCAGACCGTGGCCATCTCCCCGTGGCTGATGCTTCCGGCCGTCCCCGTGATCGTCGCCGTCATGGCGTTCAACTTCCTGGGCGACGGACTGCGGGACGCCGCCGATCCCTATGGGCGCTGAGCCGAGGCCGCCGCTCCTCTCCGTGCGAAATCTGAAGACCTACTTTTCCCAGGACGAGGGCACGGTGAAGGCGGTGGACGGCGTCAACCTCGACCTGTACCCGGGGGCGACGCTCGGCATCGTCGGCGAGAGCGGCTGCGGCAAGAGCGTCACCGCCCGGTCCATCCTGCGAATCGTCGATCGGCCGGGCCGGATCGTCGACGGCGAGATCCAGTTCCGGCGGCCGGCCGCCGACGGCGCGTCGGGCGGCGCCATGGTCGACCTGGCGAAGCTCGCGTCGAACGGCCCGGAGATGCGATCGATCCGCGGGGCGGAGATCGCGCTGATCTTCCAGGAGCCGATGTCCTCGTTCAGCCCCGTCCACAGCGTGGGCAACCAGATCATCGAGGCGATCCTGCTCCACCAGAAGATCAGCCGCCGGGAAGCGCGCGACCGGGCGATCGAAATGCTCAAGCGCGTGGGCGTGTCGTCGCCGGAAGAGCGGGTCGACCAGCTCTCCAATCAGCTCAGCGGAGGGCTGCGTCAGCGGGCCATGATCGCGATGGCGCTCTCGTGCCATCCGACCCTCCTGATCGCGGACGAGCCCACGACGGCCCTCGACGTGACCACGCAAACCCAGATTCTCGAGCTGCTGCGCCGGCTCCAGCGCGAGGACGGCATGGCGATCATGCTCATCACCCACGACCTCGGCGTCGTGGCCGAGATGGCTACCGACGTGGCGGTGATGTACCTGGGCCGCGTGGCCGAGCAGGCGCCGGTCGACGCGATCTTTCACGCGCCCCGCCATCCGTATACGCGGGCGCTGCTCCGCTCCATCCCGCGGATGCGGTCGCGCGCGGGCGCGCGACTCACCCCGATCGCGGGCGCGGTGCCGCACCCGTATGACCGGCCGACGGGTTGTCCCTTCCACCCGCGCTGCGCCGACTTCCTGGCAGGCCGGTGCGATCGCGAGGCGCCGAGCCTCAAGCCGGTGGGCGATCAGCACGCCGTGAGCTGCTTTCTCTACGAGTGAGACGGACGAGATCACGGCTGTGAGCGTCGTGTCCCGCCCGCCTCTGCTCAGGGTCGCCGCCCTGCAGAAGCTCTTTCCGATCCGGAAGGGCTTTCTCCGGCGCACGGTGGGGCACGTGCGCGCCGTCGACGGCGTCGACTTTCACATCGACGAGGGCGAGACGCTGGGCCTGGTGGGGGAAAGCGGCTGCGGGAAAACCACCACTGCCCGCTGCATCGTGAGAGCGATCGAGCCGACCGGTGGCGAGATCTTCATGCGGCTCAGCGGAGGCTCGGTGGTCGAGATGGGCGGGCTACGCCCCTCGGCGCTGCGCGCGCTCCGTCGCGAGATGCAGATGATCTTCCAGGATCCGTTCACCTCGCTCAACCCGCGCATGACGCTGCTCGACCTCGTCGGAGAGCCGCTGCTGGTCCACGGCATGAAGAGCCGGCGGGAGCGCGAGGAGCGTGTGGCGGAGCTCCTGCGCCACGTCGGGTTGCGCCCGGAGTACATGCGGCGATTTCCCCACGCCTTCAGCGGGGGCGAGCGGCAGCGCATCGGCATCGCCCGGGCGCTCGCCCTGCAGCCACGCCTGGTGGTGGCGGACGAGCCGGTCTCGGCGCTGGACGTCTCCGTGCAGGCCCAGATCCTGAATCTCCTGTTCGACCTGCAGGCCGAGTTTCGACTGACCTATCTCTTCGTGGCTCACGACCTGAGCGTCGTGCGCTACATCAGCAATCGCGTGGCCGTGATGTACGTGGGGCGCCTGGTGGAGCTGGCGGAGACCGAGGAGCTCTTCACGACCCCCAAGCATCCCTACACGGCGGCGCTCCTGTCCGCGGTGCCCGAGCCGGACCCGCGCACGCGCTCGCGGCGCATCGTCCTGCAGGGCGAGGTGGCGAATCCCGCCGCTCCCCCTCCCGGCTGCTATTTCCACCCGCGCTGCCCGCACGCGGTCGACGTGTGCCGGACCCAAACGCCCGCCTGGCAGGAGATCTCCCCCGGTCACTTCGTCGGCTGTCATCGCGCCCACGAGCTCCAGCTCGCCGGCGTGGAGTAGTGACGACTCGGCTCAGGCCACGTCGCGCTGGCGCGCGGCGTTGTAGTTGGCGTCGTACCACCAATCGAGGTACGCGGCGTACGTGATGGGCGGGTCGCGCGGCGGATTGTCGGGTCCCTGGCAGGTCGGCAGGCACGCGATCTCGGTGTCGAGATGGGGCCCCATGAAATAGGGGATCGCGTAGCGCGGACGGCCCACCGGCGGCAGGGCGCGGTGCGCGGTGGACTTGAACCGGTGATTCGTCCAGCGCTGCATCATGTCGCCGGAGTTCACCGCGAAGGAGCCGGGCACGTACGGCACGTCGACCCACGCGCCGTCCGGCGTCCTCACCTGGAGGCCGGGCACCTCGCTCTGCGCGAGAAAGGTCATGAAGTTGGCGTCCGTGTGCGGCGCGATGCCGAATTGGTTGGCCTCGGCCGCCACCGGCGGGTAGTGGGTCAGCCGGAAGCTGAACTGGCTCTCGGCGAAGGCGCCGTCGAACACGTCGGGCGGCAGGTCGAGCGCCGTCGCGCAGAGCGGCAGGATCTTCCGGCCCAGCGTGTCCACGGCGTCGGTGTAGGCGAGCACCGCTTCGCGAAAGCCCGGCAGATTCGCCGGCCACTGATTCGGCCCGGCGAAGCGCCGTCGCGCGCGCACGAGCGGATCGTCGGGCCCGCGCTCGCGCTTGACGAAGAACGCTTCGTTCAGGTCGGGCTTGTCGTTGGCGTTCACGTCCGAGGTCCACACCGCGTAGCGCCCGAGCATCATGTAGCCGTTGTTGTGCTCGTTCATCCGCAGGGTGAGCTTGGCGTCCATGGGCTGAGCGTGGAAGCGCCGGGCCTCGGCGAACGTGTCGTCGATCAAGGCCTGCGGAATCCCATGGTTCACGACGACGAAGAAGCCGACATCCCGCAGGGCGCGGTCGAGCTCGGCTGCCGCGGCGGTTGATGCGCCGGGTCGCGCCGCGAGGTACGGGCCGAGATCGATCAGGGGGATCATGACGATGAGATAGCACCGTCCGATGGCTTTGACAACGAGGGCGTCAGGGAGTTACGGTGCCGGCGCACGGAGGTGAGCCATGGCCCACGGTAGGTTCAAGGTCCTCGACAGCGACATCCACATCATCGAGCCCCCCGACNNCCCGTCGGCCTCAGGGAGGACGAGGGCGATCTGCGGCTCGCCCACGCCGGCAAGCCCTGGGGCAGGGTCTCGGGCGTGGACGCGGACCGGAACCGGCGCCGGCAGGGGCGTAACTACGCCCTGAACCAGGAGCGCTGGCGTCCGTACGCGGAGCGGGGGTGGACGTCCAAGGTCCAGCTCGAGGCGATGGATATCGAGGGCATCGACGTCGCCGTGGTCTATCCCTCGCGGGGCCTCTTCGCCCTGACCATCCCGGACATGGAGCCGCGGCTCGCCGCCGCGATGGCGCGCGCCTACAACGACTGGCTCTACGAGTTCTGCCAGGAAAACCCCGAGCGCTTGCTGGGCGCCGGCATGATCTCTCCGTTCGACGTCAACGACGCCGTGGCCGAGGCCACTCGCTGTGTGCGAGAGCTCGGCTTCCGGGCGATGTTCCTGCGGCCGAACGAGGTGAACGGGCGGAACTGGCACGATCCGTACTACGAGCCGCTGTGGGCCGCGCTCGAGGAGCTCGAGGTTCCGCTGGGGTTCCACGAGGGGTCCGGGTCGCAGCTGCGGCAGGTGGGCGAGCAGTTCGGCGCCAACACGATGCTGAAGCACATCTACTCCCACCCGGTCGAGCAGATGCTGGCCGTCGGCGCCTTCTGCGCAGGCGGAATTCTAGAAAAGCATCCGAGGCTGCGCGTGGCCTTCCTCGAGGGCAACTGTAGCTGGGTGCCCTTCTTGCTCTGGCGCATGGATGAGCACTGGGAATGGCTGGGCGACGTCTACGCGCGCGAGCTGACGATGGCGCCCAGCGCGTATTTCAAGCGGCAGTGCTTCGTGTCGGTGGAGTGTGACGAGGAGCCGGTGAAGCACGTCATCGACGCCATCGGTGACGATCGGATCGTCTTCTCGACGGATTTTCCGCACGGCGACTCGAAGTTCCCGCGGGCGGTGGAGTCATTTCTGCGACTGCCGATCTCCGAGGAGAGCAAGCGCAAGATCCTGTGGGACAACTGCGCGGCGTATTACGGGCTGCCGTCCTGACCGGAAGGAGAGTTGCGATGCTGACGCACAAGCTCATCTCGGCCGATTCTCACATCGTCGAGCCGCCGGACCTCTACACGACCCGGATCGAGCCCAAATTCCGGGAGCGGGCCCCGCGTCTGGCGCGGCTGGAGACGCCCACGGGCCGCAAATTCGACGCCTGGCTCATCGACGGTCAGCAGGCCGGCACCCTGGGCGCCGTGATGCAGGCCGGACAGCGGTTCGAGGATCCGTCGCAGATCGATTTCCTCGGCACGTGGGAAGACGTCCGGCTCGGCGCCTACGATCCCCAGGCGATGGTCAAGGAGAACGAGATGGACGGCGTGTGGGGCTCGTGCCTGCAGCCGAGCCAGGGGCTCTTCTGGTACCGCATCCCTGACAGCGCCATGCTCTCGGCCATCTGCCGCGTCTACAACGACTGGATCGCCGACTTCTGCAAGCCCTTTCCCGATCGGCTCAAGGGCATCGCCATGCTCAACGTGGACGACGTCGAGGAGGCGTCGCTGGAGTTCGAGCGCTGCGCCAGGCTCGGGCTGGTCGGCGCCTTCATCCCCGTCTCTCCGCTGGCCGACCGCCCGTATCGTCATCCGATCTACGACCGCCTGTGGTGGACCGCGCAAGACCTGGGGCTCCCACTGCTGCTGCACATCGGCACGCCACGCGGCGGCGTCCCCGGCTGCGAGTTCACGATGAACCTCGGCGAGCTCACCGGCGCGGGCCGTTCCACCACCGACTACTGGGTGCGCTACTCGCTGGGCGCGATGATCTTCGCGGGCGTCTTCGATCGATATCCGAAGCTGAGGGTCGGCTCGGTCGAGCACGAGGCCGCCTGGATCCCTCACTGGCTGAAGCAGATGGACTTCACGTACCGGGAGCGGCCGGTGTTCACCAAGGGCTGGAGGTCGAAGGAAGGGCTGCTGCCGAGCGACTACTGGCGCCGCAACATGTTCGTGGAATTCATGGAGGACGACCTCGGCGTCCAGCTCCGCGACGCGATCGGCGTGGACACCATGCTGTGGGGCAGCGACTTTCCGCACGCCGAATCGACGTGGCCGAAGTCCCGGGACTTCCTGGACCGCATGTTCGCCGGCGTTCCCGAGCCGGACGCGCGCAAGATCACCGCAGAGAACGCCGCGAAGCTGTTTGGCTTCAAGCTGAACTGAACCGTCAGCCGGGATGCTCGATGGCTTCGTGCCGGTGATCACGACGTCCGAGCTCTCGCCGGGGGCGATGAAGTGGCGCGTCGTCGACCGTGAGCGAGTGCTGATTGCGAACGTCGAGGGTGTGTTCTACGCCCTGCGGGATGCCTGTGGTCATCGCCAGGCGCCGCTGTCGAAAGGGACGCTCGAAGGCTACGTCATCGAGTGCCCGCTGCACTTCGCGACGTTCGACGTGCGCACCGGCAAGCTGCTGAGTGGGCCCGTGGCCGATGACGTGCCCACCTACTCGGTACAGGTGAAAGACGACACGGTGTACGTGAAGCGAGCCCCATCGCGGTGAGGAGCACGCCATGACGATCCAGCGCTCATCCTCTATATACGTCGGTCTCGCGGGCGAGACCGCTCCGGGCCGCCCGGTCCAATCCGGCCTCTATCGCATGGCCGTCGGCGATGACCGCTGGGAGAAGCTGACTCATGGGCTGCCCGAGGAACCCACCATCCGGGCCATCGCCACTCACCCGGAGGAAGCCGGCACCATATATGTCGGGACGCAGCACGGCCCCTACCGCAGCACGGATCACGGAGAGCACTGGGAGAAGCTCGACATTGCGGACCACGGGTTGCCCGTGTGGTCGCTGTCGTTCGATCCCCACGACGGCAAGGTGCTGTACGCAGGTTATGAGAACTGCGAGATCTTCCGCTGCGACGACGGCGGCGAGCATTGGCAACAGCTTCCGGTGACCGTCCGCTTTCCCGAAGTCACCGTGGCGCCCGGCGCCAATCCGGCCAAGCGTGTGCTCGGGCTGGCGGTCAATCCCGCCAATCGCGACGAGGTCTATGGCGCCATCGAAGTCGGCGGTGTCATCCGTAGCCTCGACGGCGGTGAGCACTGGGAGAACATGAGCCATGGGCAGTACGTCAACGATGACACCGTGGATATGCACGGCGTGCTCGTCGGGCGCTGGCGTCCGGGGACCGTCTTTGCGATCGGCCGCGCTGGCCTGTTCAGCAGCACGGACCAGGGCGCGCACTGGGCCAGTGCCAGGCTCGAGCCGTTGAACCCCAAGGGGCAGACCTATTGCCGTGACATCCGCGAGGTCCCGGGTGATCCGAAAACCATCTGGGTGGCCGCCGGGGCGGGTTTTCAGAGCGACGTCGGCGTCCTGTTCCGCAGCAAGGACGGCGGCTCGAGCTGGACTCGGGTGGACATGGGCGTCAAGCCCAAGACCACCATGTTCGCCATCGCCTTCGACGAGCGACAGCCGAAGCGGATGCACTGTGCGACCAGCGGCGGCGAGGTGTTCGCCAGTCAGGATGGCGGCGAGAGCTGGACCGAACGACCGTTGCCGGCGGGGGCCACTCAGGTCTATGCCATGGGATGCGCCTAGCGACTCAGAACTCGAGGCGTGCCCCCAGTTCGACGACGCGGTTGGGCGGAATGTTGAAGAAGTCGGTCGTCGAGCTGGCATTGCGCGCCATGAAGGCGAAGAGTCGCTTTCGCCATCGCATCATCGGGACTGGTCCCGTCGGCAGTAACTCCGTGCGGCCGAGATAGTAGGTCGTATCGTCGACATCCAGCTTCATCCCGCGCTCCCTACAGATCGCGATGATGTCCTGGACGTCAGGCTTCTCCATGAAGCCATAGCGCGCGTGGACCCGGTAAAAACCCTCGGCGAGCGTCTCGCTCGTGACGCGCTCGGCCCGCGGCA
>QHSR01000036.1 GCA_003221635.1 Candidatus Rokuibacteriota bacterium
CGTGGCAGGCCAGGAGCTAGCGGGTGTGCTGGTCGGCGATCGTGAGGGGGTAGCAGTAGAGGCCATCGCGGGTGCGGAAGTGCCCCTTGAAGTCGGCGGTCCAGAGATCGTTGGGCTGCGCCGTGGTCGGCGGGACAACGCCCGGATGCTGGTTGTGGCGCCGGCGCCGGCGTTTCTTCACGAGCCCGCGACGTGCCAGGAGTTCCCCGGCGGTGCTGACGGCGGGCAACTCCAGGGCCGGATGCCGCGGCCCGAGCCAGGCCAGGAGCTTCGCCGGGCCCCAACTCGGATGCTGCCGCCTGGCCGCGCAGATCACGGCCGCGACCGCATCGGAGATGCGGTCGGGCAACGACGCGGCGCTCGGCTTCTATCACGGAGGCCCTGCCGGCCGGCTTCCTCGAAGCGATCGAGCCACTTGTAGCCGGTCTTCCGACTGATGCCGTACCGGGTGCAGAGCTCGGCCATCGTGTACAGCTCGAGCCGGTGATCGTGAATGAACCGTTCACGCTGTTCCACGGGTGATGTCTCCAGCCAGGGCATCGGCCAACCTCCTGTTGACCGATGACCTTAGTGGTGTCACCCATGTTCCCGGTCAGATGTGTTACCTATGTACCCGGTTTGTACCGCGCGGCTGGCGAACAAACCGCTAGAGCGGACCGGCTACGCCGGCCGCTCAGCGCTGTTCCGTAACCTTGATCGGCGAGGAGAACTGAATGGTTCGTCGCGTTTCGAAGGAAGATGCCATAGCACGACTCCAACGCCAGGTCGACGCGATCCCCGGTCTCAAGAGGCTGCCGCGAGGCGATCCTGCCTTCAAGAAGTGGCACCGCGACGCCCAGGTGGCTATCACGCACACCTTTGGGAGCAATGGGCGCCATCTCGAGGACTTCGACTCAATCCACTACAGCTTGATGGCCTTCTCGTCGGCGACCCCGGACAGCGCCTTCGACGAGGCGTACCGTGAGGGGCTCGACCGCGCCAGGGCCGTGCTCGCGTCTCTGATAGATGAGATTCGAGAGTACTGGGATGATGCCGAGGCGACACCTGCCGAAAAGGACGCGCTCTCCTCGCTTCTACGAATCTGTTCAAGAGTACACCTCATCGCGCGTCAGCTTCGTGCGCGGCATGCCGGCCGCCCCACCCTTGAGGTCGAGGATGAGTACGATCTGCAGGATCTCGTGCACGCCCTCCTCATGTTGGAATTCGACGACGTCCGTCGCGAAGAATGGTCGCCGAGCTATGCCGGCGCTGGGTCGAGGCTGGACTTTCTTCTCAAAGATCATCGCGCCGTTCTCGAAGTGAAGAAAACCCGGAAGGGGCTGGACGCGAAGCAAATCGGCGAGGAGCTGCTCATCGACATCCAGCGATATAGAGCCCATCCGGACTGCAAGACTCTTGTGTGCCTCGTGTATGACTCGGAGGGAAGGATCGCTAACCCGCGGGGCCTTGAGAAGGATTTGTCCGGAGAACGTAATGACATCGATGTTCGAGTCATCATCGCGCCGAGCGGAACATAGACAGGGTAACCCCGCGCTCGAGCGGACGCGCTTCGCGCGCCGCTCACCGCGAGCGTTCGGCAGGCCGTTGAAGAGAGAGGAGCAATCTATGAAACCGGTGCGGACGGACGGGCGGTGGCTGACTCTAGTGGCGAGCCTCGCGATGACACTCCTTCTCGGGGGATGTGCAGAAGTCCGTTACACTGTACCGGAACCGGTTCCTGTCGAACTGCTGCCGAGTTACAAAGAGAACAACGCGGAGATACAAGCTCGGATACAAGTAGTGGACTTCGTCATCAAGTCCGTGGATGCGCCCTACTCCGATAGCGGCAAGGAGCGCTTTCGACGCTATCAAGGGTTGACGATCCCCAAGCGGCTGTACGATATCATGGGACAGTGGAGGGTATTCCAGGAGGTAAAGCGAGGATCGTCACCGACCACGGGCGGCGCGGATTACACGGTGTCTGGTACGTATGACTACACGGAGAAGAGAGTTCGAGCGCCGTACTACCACGAAATCAATGTCAAAGGGATTCTACATGTGAGGGTTACGAGAACTCGAGACGACTCGATAATTCTCGCTAAAGACTACGTAGAAGATAAAACTGATAGTGCCAGCTCCTTTCAAGCCATCCGGGTGCTCTACCTTCAGGACGTCTTCATCCAGTCAATCGCGGTCGAGATCAGGAAGAGTATCGAGGAAGACGTTCGACGCACCTGACATCGCCCCGGAGAGAGCGCCGCACCAGTCGATGACCGGCCATCGCCGAACATCACGTTCGACCGGACCGCTGGCTCGCATGCGCTCGCCGCGGCCGGTCAACTGAGCGTTAGCAGCACAGCGCGCGCATACCTGGACAGTCAATATGGGGGAAGCCCGATGAATCGACGTATTGTTCTCCGTCTAGCTGTGAAGTCTCACGACATTAGCCGCACGTAGACGCCTCACGCCCGGCTCTCCGCTGAGGCATGAGTTCGAGGTCCATGCTGACTGTCGACTACGTGCGTTACGTGTATGACTATGGATACTGGGCCCGGGATCGCATCCTGACCCAAGTGTCTCAGCTCGACCGTGGCGCCTATGTCGCCAACGCCAAGCTAGATTACGGGAGCATACGAGGGACGCTCGTCCACATCCTCGAAAGAGAAGCAACATGGCTGGCGCGTTGGGAGGGGAGGCCAGATCAGCTTCTCGGCGAACAAGAGCTGCCAACGTTCGAAACTCTGTGTGAGGCTTGGTCCCGAGAAGAGACGAAGATGCGAGCTTTCCTGCAGCGCTTGTCGGATCGCATGCTCCTCGAGGTTGTGGAATATGAGTCGACCCTTAGCGGCCGGCGATACGCTATTCCCCTGTGGCAGATGATGGCTCACCTGGCCCACCACGGAACGCAGCACCGGAGCGAGGTCGCTCTCGCCCTCACGCGGCTAGGGCACTCTCCGGGAGACTTGGACCTCATTGTCTATTTCGATCCGCGCCCTCTCTAATCAAACTGGTGATGTTCCGCACTTGGAACGCAGGCAAGCAAAGCAAGTCCTGACGAAGAGCGAGACTAGAGAGACGCTCATCGACACCCCCGAAGGGGCACCGGATTATCTTCGGCCAGGAGATCAAGGTTTCGTAGAATCGCAGCGATGCCGCGAACCCCGAGCTCCCCCGCCGAGAGCGACCTCTATCCGGCGGTCAAGGCGTTCCTCGAGGGTCAGGGCTACAGCGTCAAGGCGGAGGTCCGCGGCTGCGACGTCGTGGCGACGCGCGGCGACGGGCCGCCCGTGATCGTCGAGCTCAAGCTGAGCTTCAGCCTCGCGCTCCTCCTGCAAGGCGTCGATCGGCTTACCCTGACGGACCGCGTCTATCTCGCGGTCTGCCGGCCGCGAAGCCGGCGGGCGCGCGGTGCGTCGGTCCATCGGCGCAACGTCCGCGACCTGTGCCGGCGGCTCGGCCTCGGCCTGATGACCGTCGCGCCCGGTCGCGCGGCCACCGGCGTCGAGGTCATCGTCGATCCCGTCCCCTATCGGCCCCGCCGGCGAGTGGCGAGCCTGACCCGCCTGCTCGGCGAGCACGCGCGGCGCGTGGGCGACCCGAATCGCGGCGGCGTCACGCGGACGCCGATCGTCACCGCCTACCGTCAGGAGGCCCTGCGCTGCGCAGTGCTCATTCAGCGCGGCGGCCGCGCGAGCTTGAAGGCACTGCGCGAAACCGGCCTCGTGCCCAACGCGCCGAGCATCCTCCAGCGCGACGTCTACGGCTGGTTCCGGCGACTCGAGCGCGCGACCTATGGCCTGACCGAGCGCGCGCGCCAGGACCTCGGGCGTTTCGCGGCGTCCAGCGCGTTGCTCGAGCCCGGCGTCGGTGCGACGATGCAGTAGGGGGCACCTCATGTGGAAGCCGAGGAAGTCCGTCGGGCAGATGGTCGAAGAAGCGAAGGCGCGGATCGAGAACCTGACGGTCGAGCAGGTCGAGGCCGAGATGGCCCGGGGCGACGTCCAGGTCCTGGACATCCGCGACGTCCGCGAGCGGCGCAAGCTCGGCTTCATTCCCGGCTCGACCCACGTGCCGCGCGGGATGCTCGAGTTCTGGCTCGACCCGACGTCGCACTACTACACGGGCAAGGTCGATCCGACGAAACGCATCATCGTGTACTGCGCCGGCGGCCAGCGTTCCGCGCTCGCCGCGGACGTGCTGCGCGAGATGGGGTTCCCGAGCGTCGCCCACCTGGCGGTCGGCTTCACCGGCTGGACGGCGGCCGGGCGCGCCGTCGAGCGCGAGCCCGAGGGCCGGTCGTGAAAGCGCCGCGTCGACCATCGTCCGGAATCGGACGCATTGACGTCTCCCGCCGCCTGACGTAGCGTCCCCTTCATGGCGACGTATCCTGTCCACACGCGGCGCTGGACCCGCGCGGAGTACGAGCGCCTGATCGACATCGGTGTCTTCCACCCGGGCGAGCCTCTCGAGCTGCTGGGGGGCGAGCTCATCGTCGGCGAGCCCCAGAAGAGCGCCCACTACACGGCGATCGGCCTCGTGGAGGACGCTCTCCGCGCCGCGCTCGAGCCGGGCTGGCTGGTGCGGTCTCAGGGTCCCATCGCGCTCGACGACGAGTCCGAGCCCGAGCCCGACGTCGCGGTCACACGCGGCGCTCGTCGGAGCGATAGCCGTCAGCATCCCTCGCGTCCCGCGCTCGTCGTCGAGGTCGCAGAGTCGAGCCTGGCCTTCGACCGGGAGCACAAGGGCAGCCTTTACGCGCGTGCTGGTCTGGACGATTACTGGATCGTGAACCTCGTCGATCGCGTCCTGGAAGTCTACCGGCGCCCGGTCCCGGATCCGTCGTCGCCGTTCGGCTGGCGCTACGCTTCGAGGGAGGTCCTGAGCGCCGAGTCCTTCGTCGAGCTCCTGGCCACTCCGGGAGCCCGCATCCTCGTCAGCGACCTCCTGCCCTAGAAAGGAGCTGATCATGAAAGCCGCCGTGTTCCATGGACCGCAGAAGCCCCTCACCATCGAGAACGTCGACATCGCAAAGCCAATCGGGCGTGAGGTTCTCGTGCGCACCGTCGCCAGCGGCGTGTGCCACAGCGACCTGCACTTCGTCGACGGCTACTATCAGTTCCCGGCCCCCGCGATCCTCGGCCACGAGGCCGCCGGGATCGTCGAAGAGGTTGGCCCGCACGTGACGGAGTTCAAGCCGGGCGACCACGTGATCGCGTGCCTCTCGGTCTTCTGCGGTCACTGCAGCTACTGCTTGACCGGGCGGACTCACCTCTGCCAGTCGCGTCCCGTCCGCACGCCGCAGGAGCCGCCGAAGCTCAGCTGGAAGGGCGCGCCGGTGAACCAGTTCGCGAATCTCTCCGCCTACGCGGAGCAAATGCTCGTCCACGAAAACGGGCTCGTGAAAGTACGTGACGACATGCCCCTCGATCGAGGGGCTTTGATCGGCTGCGGCGTGACGACGGGAGTGGGAGCCGTGCTCAACACGGCGCGGGTCGAGGCGGGCGCGACGGTGGCGGTGTACGGCGCCGGCGGAGTCGGCCTCGCGGTGATCCAGGGGGCGCGCATCGCCGGCGCCGGCATGATCATCGCGGTCGACGTCTTCGAGAAGAAGCTCGCGCAGGCCCGCGAGCTCGGCGCGACTCACACCGTCGACGCCTCGAAGGGCGATCCGGTCAAGGCGATCCGCGAGCTGACCAACGGCGGCGTCGAGTACGCCTTCGAGGCGATCGGCCTCAAGAAAGCCGCCGAGCAGGCCTTCGAGTGCATCCGTCCGGGCGGAACCGCGACCGTGATCGGCATGATCCCCGTCGGCCAGAAGGTTGAGCTCGAGGGCAGCATGTTCCTCCGGGAGAAGCGCATCCAGGGCTGCAGCATGGGCTCGAACCGTTTCAAGGTCGACATGCCGAAGTACGTCGACTTCTACCAGCGAGGGCTTCTGCGCCTGGACGAGATGATCACCCGCCGTGGCCGTCTCGAGGACGTCAACGACGCCTTCCGCGCGATGAAGGCCGGCGAGGTCGCTCGCACGGTGCTGATGTTCGGTTGATTTACATGGGGGGCCTCGAAGGGCCCCCCAAGCCCCCACACGCTCGGAAGCGCCCCGGCGACGCCGGGGCGCTCCTCGATCCGGTGCTCCGCAGGAGCCGAACATCTCGCTTGACCTTGCCCCCAGGGGCAGGGTTTACCGTATGGCCCGTGAGCAGAGACGGCCTCCTGATTGGCGAGGTCGCAAAGCGCAGCGGCGCAAGCCGGAAGGCGCTCCGGCTGTACGAGGCGGCGGGTATCTTGCCCGCTCCCCGGCGCACCACCGCGGGTTACCGCGTCTACACTGAAACAGACCTTCTCCGCCTGGAGTTCATCCGCGAGGCGAAAACGCTCGGTCTCACGTTGGAGGCGATCCGAGAGTTGATCGTTGCCGCGAGTGCCCCAGGGAACGGCGGTACCCGGACGCGCGTCCTCGAGATGCTCGACACCCGGATTTCGCAGACGACAACCCAAATCGCTGCGCTCACGCGCCTTCGTGACGAACTGGAGCGTCGCCGCGCGGCACTGGCGCGCAGGTCACCCCGCCGTGGCGGGCGTGGCTACTGCACGTGCCTTCACAAGAGCAAGTAAGGGAGCCCGAGCCCCGACCGCCGCGCGAGGCGGTGGGTGTCCTCGTAGCTGCCTTCATGTTCAACCTTGGGCAGGGTGTTCTTCGCCCCTCGTTGCCGCTGTACCTCCAACAGTTCTTCGGCGCGAACTACCGGATGGTCACGGTGATCCCCACCGTGTTCGGAGCCGGGAAGTGGATCGCCAACCTCCCCACAGGCTACCTCCTCGACCGCTTGGGCCGCCGACTGCTGATGATCACCGGCCTTGCTGTGATCGCTGGCAGCGACATCGCATCTGCGCGTGCGTCGGCCTACGGCGCCTTCCTCGGTATCCGAGGCGTTGCGGGAATTGGGTGGGCCATGTTCGCCACGGTTGCCACGACCGTGATGGTAGACCGAGGCGCGCGTCGAGGCCGAGCGATCAGCCGCCTGCTGATGGCCGAGGCAGGTGGAGTCCTGCTCGGCAGCATCGGTGGCGGCTGGCTCTATGCGGGAGCGGGTGCGACGAGCCCGTTTCTCTTCGAGGCGGCGTGCATGATGGTCGCGGCGATGGCGGCCGGGTGGCTGAACCTCCCGCCACCACCACGCGAGGCAAGTTCAGCCGCCAACACTGATCGTGGCCCTCGGCTCCGTACCGTCGTTCGAGTGCCCGGCGTCATGCTCATGAGCATCACCAACGCGGCACTCGTCGCGGTGCAGACCGGAGTGATCGTGTTCCTCTTGCCTCTGTACTTGCTCGAATGGGGACATCTCGCTCCCGAGGCTGTTGGCTACCTGGTTGGCGTGAGCGTGATGGGACGGTTGCTCGCCTTGTGGCTTGTGAGTCGTCTTCCCGATCGCTGGAACCGGCTGCCGGTCCTCGGGCTTGGACTCCTCGCGTATGCGGTCGTCCTGGCGAGCCTTCCCCTCGTGACGCATCCCCTCTTGCTCACCATCTGGAGTCTCCTGCTTGGCGCGGGGGCCGGGTTCGTCGCCGGTCTACCTACGGCGATCATCGGCGACCGGGTGGCTCCCGAGCTTCATGGCATCGCCGTGGGCTGGCTCCGCACTCTGGCCGACGCTGGAATGATCGCCGGCCCCCTCGTGATGGGCACTCTCGGCGATATCGGCGGCCTCGCCGCGCCATTTGTATCTACTGCGGTTCTCGTGTGTGCCCTCGCGTGGCCGTGCTACCGTCTGACCGCCGTTCCAACGACTGCATCATGACGCGGCCGAGACGCATCCTCATCATGACCGCGCATCCGGACGACGCTGACATCATGGCCGGTGGGACGGTGGCCCGATGGATCGACGAAGGTCACAAGGTCCACCTGGTGATGTTCACCCGAGGCGACAAGGGCCACAACGATCCGGGGATGACGCCCGAACGGGTCGCCGCTATGCGCGAGGGCGAACAGAGGGCCGCGGCGGCGATCCTGGGCGTCCAGCGGTTGACCTTCCTAGACTTCAAGGACGGGGAACTGACCTGGGCCGGACCGGCTCTGGCCGAGGCAGCGACCCGGCTGATTCGAGAGAGCTTCACCCGGACCATCGCGCCATCGGTTACGCGGTCGTCGAGGCCTGTTACTTCCGCGCGCCGGGGCCGCTGTACTATCCCGCTCACGCCGCGGCGGGCCTCGCGTCCCACCGCGTCCGGGAGATTCTGCTGATCATGAGCGACCACGCGGACCACGTGGTAGACATCGCCTCGACGTTCGCCCGGAAAGTGCAAGCTGTGCGTGCGCACGACACCCAGTTCGGCAACCATCCCGACGTTGAAGGGTTCCTACGCGGCTTGGCGGTGGGTGCGGGCGCGCCATTCAACATGCCGCTCGCCGAAGGCTTCAAGAGACTCACGCCGTCGTAGCCGGCACTGCCACCCGGGCTATCGGGGTCGCAGGTCGAGTGCGTCCGCGGCGTCGGGCGCGATCCACTCGATCCCGGCGTGGGCGCCCTTGACGGCGGCCACCTCGACCTCGACGAGGAGCTCGGGCCGCGCGAGCCCGGCGATGCGGCAGCCCAGCGACGTGGGACAGCTCTCGGCGAACCCGGCCGGGCCCGCGCCGTGGGGCCGATTCACGTTCGCGCCGTCGACGGTGAAGACGCGCCTGCGGACGACGTCGTCCAGCGTCGCGCCGGCCTGCTCGAGCGCCCAGCGGATCGTTTCGACAGACAGGTCGTATTGGGCGGCCCAGTCGCCTGCGGCTTGCGGCTGGCCCGCCGCATTCATCGAGGTGCAGCCGCTCACGTAGATCCAGTCCCCGACCTGCACGGCCCGCGCGTAGCCGCGCGGCTTCTCGCGCTGCTGCTGCGTGTAGATGTCTCGCCGCGATCCGGAGGCGCCGACGATCGCCTCTGCCTCGATCTCGATCATCATCTCCGGGTGGATGAGCGCGGGAATCCCCAGCAGCGTCGATGTCGGACGCACCTCGCCCAGGGCCTCGAGCCAGGCCCGCGCGTAGTCCGCGGCGCCGCTCAGGTCGGTCAGGTAGGTCTTGGTGTAGACGAGATCCTCGCGCGTCGCGCCCGCCTGCGCCAGGGCCGCGAAGATCGTGTCCATGATGCTTCGGGTCTGCCGATACATGTCGCCCTTGCCTTCGACGGCGCCCCGCGCGTTCAGCGCGGTGCTCCCGGCGACGAACACGCGGTCACCGACCCGGACCGCCCGCGAGTAGGCGAACTCGTCCTCGATGGCCCGCCCGGACGAAATGCGCCTGGCCGCGGCCCCGGCGCCGTCGACGGCGTCGAGCTCGATCTCGACGAGCTGCTCGGGCCGCGCGAGCCCGTTGACCTGCACGAGGGTGGCCGCCGGACGCGCGTCGCGAAAGTATCGAGCGAGCGCCCGGGCCGCCTCGACGGCCACGGCGACGTCGGTGACGTAGACGCGACTCCGGACCACGTCCGCGAGCTTGCCGCCTGCCTTGCCCATGCTCCACTCGGCGATCGTCATGATGGTCTCGACCTGCTTCGCGACGTCGCCGACTCCGCGCACGTTGCCCCCTCGATCGATGGCCGTCGTGCCCGACTGCAGCACCACGTCGCCCACGCGCACCGCGCGCGAGTAGTGCGCCAGCTTCTCGAGCGATCGTCCCGAGGCGACGTTGATGCGGCGATGCGTTCCCATCCGTTCCTCCTGGCTCCGCGGATTGCGGTCCGCTGGCGGGAGCCGCGTCAGCCGCGGCGCTCGACGATCGGCGGTACGTGGGCGACCCAGGGCTGGGCCGCCTCGAACGCCGCGGCCGCCCTTAGCACCGCCGCCTCGCCGCACCGCTTGCCGACGATCTGCAGGCCCACCGGCAGCCCCTGGCTCGTGAACCCGCACGGGATCGAGATCGCCGGCAGGCCGAGCACCGAGAACGCGTACGTGAGGTAGGAGCGCTGCATCGGTCGGCCGTTGGCGTCGAGCGCGTGCGGCTGCTCGAGCGGAAACGGCGGCGTGGCCGACGTCGGCGTGATCAGCAGATCGCGCTCGGTCATGAATTCACACATCCGTTGCCACTGCCGGGTGCGGAGAAGCTCCCCACGCGCGACCTCGACGGACGTAAGGGCGAGGCCCTGCTCGGTGTTCTCCACCAGTCCCGGCTGGAGCACCGCGCGGTGCTCGGGCAGCTTGTCGGCGTGGCGAGCGACCATCAGCAGTCCGCGGGTGAGCCGGACGATCTCGGGCACCTCGCGCATGTCCGGACAGCCCGCCTCCACGCGGGCGCCAGCCGACCGGAATACGCCGACCGCGCGCTCGAACACACTCCGCACCTCCTGGTCGATCGTCATCAGCCCGCCGAGATCGGACGTCCACGCGATCCGCCAGCCCTTCACCGAGGGCGCGTGCACCGCCTTCACGAGCTCCCGCGGATCGACGTCGTACGAGAGCGGCGATCGATCGTCCACGCCGGCCATCACCGACAGCATCAGCGCCGTGTCGGCGATCGTGCGGGCCATCGGCCCCTCCACCGAGTACGTGTCCCACGCGAGCACGGACGGATAGCGCGGGATCAGCCCGGGCGTCGTGCGAAACCCGACGACCCCACAGTAGGACGCCGGACCCCGGAGCGAGCCGCCGAGGTCGGTGCCTTCCGCGAGGGGACACATGCCGGTGGCCAGCGCCGCCGCCGAGCCGCCGCTCGAGCCGCCGGCGGTCAGGGCGAGGTTCCAGGGATTGCGCGTGGCGCCGAAGACGTCGTTCACCGTGTTCGGGCCAAACGCGAACTCCGGCGTGTTGGTCTTGCCGATCACGATCGCCCCGGCCGCGCGCAGCCGCTGGACGACGAGGGCGTCTTCGTCGGGCACGTGGCTCTCGAAGAGCTTGGAGCCGTGGGTCGTGCGGATGCCCTTCGTCGCCGTGACATCCTTGATGCCGACCGGCACGCCGAAGAGCGGCGCCAGCGCGGCGCGCCGACGGAGCGTGGCGGTCGCCCGGCGCGCGTCGCGCAACGCCGAGTCGCGCACCAGCGTCACGATCGCGTTCACGCGGGGATTCACGGCGTCGATCCGAGCCAGGATCGCGTGCATGACTTCGAGCGGCGACGCCTTGCGACCCCGATAGAGCCTCAGCAGCTCGAGCGCCGGCGTGAAGCAGAGATCGCGTCCGGCCGTCATGGCCCGCTCAGTCTACACCGCGCCGGGATTGGACGGTCCGGCCTGGGAGCGGGTCAATGGTCGGCTCGCAGCAGATCCACGTATGCGCCGCGTATCAAGTCGGCCTCGGCGATGCCGAGCGCGGCCAACAAGCGGAGGGCCACCGCCTCTCCGTCCGCCGCGGTCTGTGGCTCCGACAGCATGACCTCGAGCTCGAGAAACGAGCCCAGCCCTTCGACTTGATCGAGATGAATGCGGGTGTTCTCGACCAGGTACAGGCGGCGGCGCTTTCGAACGCGACCGATGACGCCGAGGGCACGACCCAGCGTCTCGCGCATGGCCTGGGGCGACGGCGTCCTGGCGATGAAGAACTCGGAGATCTTGGGGCCAGGAACGTCCGGACGCACGTAGAAAATGAGCTCGCCCTGCTCGGGCGACAGCTCGCGGAGCTTCAATCGGCCACGGGGGCAGGCGAAGAACGTGTCGTCCTGAGTCAGATCGACCGGGCCCCGGTCGGCGATCGAGCGGGCGCGAGCCTCGACGATGGCGAGATCGGAGACGCGCGCTTTGACCTCGACGTTTCGAGCCATGCCGACGACGCCTAACGGTGCGGTCGTCCGTCCCGCACGGGGTCCCGCGGGAACAGCTAGCGGCCCCGCGCGCGCAGCGCGCGCCATACGCGCTCGGGCGTGAGCGGCAAGTCCCGGAAGCGCACGCCGGTCAGCCGCGCCAGCGCGTTGGCGACGGCCGGGCTCACGGGAATGAGGCTGCCCTCGCCCGCGCCCTTGGCGCCGAAGGGGCCGCTACCGTCCGCGTTCTCCACGAAGCGGCACTCGAGCGCGGGCGGCGCGTCGTCCGCGCGCGGCACGCGGTACGCGAGCAGCGTGCCGTTCAGGAGGTGACCGTCCGCGTAGAGCATCTCCTCCAGGAGCGTGTGGCCGAGCCCCTGGACGACGCCGCCCTCGTCCTGGCCCTCGAGGAGCAGCGGGTTGATCGCGCGTCCGACGTCGGCGACCGAGACGTAGCGCTCGACCCGCACCGCGCCCGTCTCCTCGTCCACGCTCACTTCGGCCGCGCCGACCGCCATTTCCCAGAAGGGCGTGCTGCCGCCGAGCGGCGCGGCGGTGCGCCCGGGCGCGATCACGCCACGACCGATCAGCTCGCCCCCGGACATTCCGAACCTGAGCACCAGCACCTCGGCGTACGTGAGACGCCGCGCCGGCGCCACGACCGCGCCGTCCTCGAGGGCGAGATCGCGCGCCGCGACGCCGAGCGCCTCCGCGACGACACGCACGAGCTGCTCGCGGACGTCCTCGGCGGCGACCTGCACCGCGCGCCCGGTCATCGCCGTCGACCGGCTCGAGCTCGTCGTCTGATCGTACGGCGTCACGGCGGTATCGGGCTGGACGACGGTCACCCGCGCCAGCGGGACACTCAGGACTTCGGCCGCGATCTGCGCGAGGACGGTCCGCGTTCCCTGCCCCATCTCCACGGCGCTCGCGAGCACGCTGACGCTGCCATCGGTGTGCAGCCGCACGATCGCCTCCGACACGCTCGGCGCGACCGACGCCTTCAGCATCGCCGCCACGCCGCGCCCGCGATCGGCCGCGCCCGCCCGGGTCCAGCCGATCGCCTCGGCGGCGCGGCCGAGGCTCTCCTCGAGCTTGCCGTCGATGGGCGTGTCGCCGGGCGCGAACTCCTCGCCGTGGGCAAGGAAGTTCTGGCGCCGGAGGTCGACCGGGTCGCGATCGAGCCGGTCCGCGGCGACGTCGAACAGCGACTCCAGCGCCCAGGCGAGCTGCGGCACGCCGAAGCCGCGAAAGGCGCCGCCCGGCGTCGTATTGGTGTAGACGGCCCGGGCGTCGAGCTTCACGTGCGGGACGCGATAGGGACCGGTCGCCGTGTAGGTCGCCTTCTGCACGACGCGCGGGCCGATGTCGGCGTAGGCGCCGACGTCATAGTCCGCGGCGCACTCCACCGCGACGAGCGTCCCGTCGCGGCGGAAGCCGACGCGCGTGCCGACCCGCGCCGCGCAGCGGCGCACCGTCTGGAACGCCTCCGGCACCGAGGCCGCCAGACGCACCGGCCGCCCGGCCGCCCGGGCCAGGGCGGCGGCCAGCGGCTCGAGCTTCGCGTACGTCTTGCTGCCGAACCCGCCCCCGAGGTGCGGGACGATGACGCGGATCCGCGCGAGCGGCAGGCCGAACATCTTCGCCAGCTCGACGCGCACCGAGTATGGATTCTGGGTCGAGGCCCAGAGGGTCAGGGCGCCGGTCTCGTCCCAGGCGGCGAGCACGGCGTGGGGCTCGAGCGCCACGTGCTGCACCGGTGGGAACCGGTATGTGTCTTCGACGACGAGGTCCGCGCCGGCGAGCGCGGTCACGGTGTCCCCACGCTCGAAGTGGAACCGGTGGCAGACGTTCGTGCCCGGCTGCGGTCGGAGCGTGGAGAGATCTGCGAAGTGGCCGGAGAGCGGCTCGCCCGTGTGGACCAGCGGAGCGCCGGGCCCCAGCGCCTCCTCGAGCGTGATCGCCGACGGGAGCGGCTCGTAGTCGACGTCGATCAGCTCGAGCGCTTCCGCCGCCGTCGCCTCGTCGACGGCGGCGACCGCCGCCACGGGCTCGCCCTCGTGGCGGGCGACGTCGATGGCGAGCACCGGCCGATCACGGAAGGCCGGCCCGAAGTAGGGCTCGCACCAGGTGAGATCGGCGCTGCTGAGCGCCGTGAAGACGCCCGGCCGGACGCGGGCGCGGGCCACGTCGACGCGTGTGACGCGGGCGTGCGCGTACGGTGAGCGCAGCACCTTCGCGTGCGCCATGCCCGGCAGCACGAGGTCCGTCACGTAGCGCGCGCGGCCGGTGACTTTCTCGAGGCCATCGACGCGGGGCGCCGGGTGCCCGACGACGCGGAGCGGGCGCGCGCTCACCGGGCCGTCTCCGCGGCGGTCAGGACCGCGTCGACGATCTTCCGGTACCCCGTGCAGCGGCAGAGGCTTCCGCGCAGATAGTGCAGGACGTCGTCACGGGTCGGCGCCCCGTTCTCGCGGAGCAACGCACGCGCCGTGAGCAGCATGCCGGACGTGCAGAAGCCGCACTGCACGGCGCCGGCGTCCAGAAAGGCTCGCTGGAGCGGGTCGAGCGACTCACCGTCAGCCAGGCCCTCGACGGTCAGGACCGAGCGCCCGTCGGCTTCCACCGCGAGATAGGTGCAGGCACTCACGGCGAGCCCGTCGACCAGCACCGTGCAGGCGCCGCACACCTGGGTGTCGCACGAGCGCTTGGCGCCCTTGAGGTCGAGGACGTCACGCAGCACGTCGAGCAGGAGCGCGTGCGACGCCACCTCGAGGTCCTGGGCACGACCGTTGACGGCCAACCGAATTCTCATGCGACCACCGCGTGCGGAAAGCGCGCCGCCGGCTCGGCGCCGCGGGCCCTGGCGGCGGCGATCCGGAGCGCGCGCCGCACGAACACCGCGACCATCTCGCGCTTGTAGTCGGCCGAGCCGTAGAGGTCGTCCGCCGGGTCGGTGTCCGCCGAGGCTGCCTCCGCCGCCGCGCCGGTCACGTCCTCGAGCTCGGTCACCGCCACGCCGGTCAGGCGCGCCTCGGCAGCGGGCACCCGCGCCGGCCGCGGGTTGACGCAGCCGATGGCGACGCGCGCATCAGCGACCCGGGCACCACCGCCCCGCCGCTCGCCATCGCCGTCGGCCCCGTCGAGCCGGAGCGCCACCGAAACGCCGAGCGTCGGGCGCTCGTGGACGCCGAACTTGACGTAGGCGGCCGCGGTCCCCGGCGGCCACGGGACCAGGCGCACGGACGCCAGCAGCTCATCGGGCTCGCGCGCCGTCTCCCAGGGTCCGCGCACGAAATCGGCCAGCGACAGCTCGCGGCGCCCTCGCGGCGACACGAGCTCGACGCTCGCATCGAGCGTCAGGAAGAGCGTGGCGAGATCGCTGTGGGGATCGGCGAAGGCGAGGTTACCCCCGACCGTCCCGACGTTTCGCACCCGCACGTTGGCCACGTGCCGGGCGACCGAGGCGACGAGCGGGCAGCGTGCGCGCACGAGCGCGGATCGCTCGACCGTCCGGTGCGTGACCGTGGCGCCGATCGCCAGGTGCGTCCCGTCCGTGATGCCGTCGAATGGACGGATGCGCTTCACGTCGACGAGATGCCGCGGGCGAAGCAACCCGAGCTTCATGAGCAGGAGCAACTCCGTGCCGCCGGCATACACCGCGGCGTCCTCGCCGAGGCGCGCCAGCAGCGCGCACGCCTCCTCCGGGGTGTCGGGCCGATGGAGCGTGAAGGGCCTGAGCAAGGGTCAGCGGCCGAGCGCCGCGAGGGGGCGCACGATCTGCTCGGCGATCATCCGGAGGTACTCGATGCGTGCCTTCACCTCGCGCGGCAGGCTGTAGATGGTGAGGCCGATGCCGTCGAGACCCAGGGCGCGCCCCCGCGCGATCGTCTCCAGACACTGGGCCGGGGTGCCGTTGATCGTCCAGTCGTCGAGGTTGGCGTCGAAGCCGAGCTGGAGCTGCACCATGCCGGGCTCCTGCATCTGCCAGCTCCGGTACATCGCGAACGTCCGCTCGAGATAGCCGCGCGCGGCCGCGCGCGCCACCTCCTTGCTCGCGCCGACGATGAGGCTGCGCGAGGCGAACGCCGTGCCCGCCGTGCTCTCGGCCGCGCGCGCCTCGCGATAGACACCGACGAGACGTCCGACGTCGGCCCAGGCGACCTGAGGGCCGAGGAACACGGCGTCGACCAGGCGTGCCGCGCGCCGCGTGGCGCCGACGCTCTGGGCTCCCATCTCGAGCGGCGGATGCGGGCGCTGGTAGGGTGGCAGCCCGAGGCGGGCCTTGGTCAATTTCGTGTAGGCGCCCTCGAGGGTGACCTCCTCGCCGCGCCAGAGCCGCTTCATCATGCCGAGCGATTCCTCGAGCTTGGGCACGCGGTCCCGGCGCCGGAGGCCCGCCGCCTCGAGCTCGAGCTCGCGGTAGCCGATCGCGACGCCGACGTCGAGCCGCCCATGGGTGATGTGGTCGAGCGTGACCACGCTCTCCGCGACGTCCACGGGGTTCAGAAGCGGCAGCAGGAGCATCGAGGTCTTGAGCCGCATCTCGCCCGCTTCGGGCGCCAGCCGGCTCAGCATTGCGATCGGGTGGGGCCAAACGGTCGGATGAGAGAGCCAGTGATGACCGATCGAAACCCACGCGAAGCCCATGCCGGCCGCCGCCCGCACGACCTCGATCGCCTCGTCGATGATGGCCGTGGGCGCGCGGTCCGTCGGGCTCCAGAAGGGTGTGAGGTGGAAGCCGATCCGCACGGGCGTATTCTACCCGGTGCGGCTACAAACTGTCGGCGGCTCGAGGAGGAGGCTGTCCATGAAGACGCTCGAGGAGCTTCTGCGCACCCGCGTGGCCCGCTTCGTGGACCGCCTGCCCGACTGGGACGCGTTCGCCGACGCTCGCGTCGAAGGGTATCGCCGGGCTCAGCACCGGTACATCGGCGCCGGCGCCTCCGGGAAGACCGACGCGCGCGCGATTCCCGCCGAGCAGTTCACCCTGAGCGTGATGTTCGTGCCGCCGGGCCAGGGCAACGCCTCGCACACGCACGAGGTCGAGGAGGTGTTCTTCATCCTCGACGGCAAGGTGAAGGTCTTCTTCGAGGACGGCGCCGGTCGCCGCGAGGAGACGGTGCTCGGGCGTTGGGACTGTGTGTCCGCTCCGGCCGGCGTCATCCACGGTTTCGAGAACGTCGGCCTCGAGCCTGCGTACCTGCAAGTCATGCTCGGCCGCGCGCGTCCCGACCTCATGACCTACGCGGATCCCGGGCTCCAGGCCAAGCGCGACGCGCACCTCGGGGCGCGGGCTTGATTGCTCGGTAGGACGGGCATGGACGACCTCCTGCGCCGTTGAGCGTTGGAGCGTTGTTGACAGGAGGAGACTCTTGTAAAGTAGGCGGGCCTCGACTCTGTCAGCTCCGTCATGGGGGAAGACGCCATGCATTCACGACGCCGCCTACCCGGTCGCGGATCCGCACTGATCGCTCTCGCAGGCATGCTCGCCGTGCTTCCGATCGCGGGGGAAGCCCAGGCGCCCAAGCGCGGGGGAACCCTTCGTGTCGCCTACGGCAACGAGATCTCGAACTTCGACTATCACGTGGCCCCCGGCTACGAGCTGGTGTGGGCCGTGCAGAACATCGGCTGCGGGCTCGTCAGCATCACGCCCGACGGCAAGTTCGTCCCGGACGCCGCCGAATCGTGGCAGATCTCGCCCGACGGTCTCCTCTACACGTTCAAGCTGAAGAAGAACGTGCTGTTCCACGACGGCACCAAGCTCGACGCCTCCGTCGTCAAGTTCAACGTCGAGCGCATCATGGACCCCGCGACCAGGTCCAGCATGCGGTCGTTCTACGAGGCGGTGCACTCGGTCGAGGTGCTCGATCCGTACACCGTACAGATCCGCCTCAAGTACCCGTACGCGTTCATGATGCACATGCTGGCCGCGTACCGCATGGGCCTCATGTTCTACTCGCCGACCGCCACCCAGAAGTACACGGTCGACGATCGAAAGGCCGGCAAACCCGAGGCCGTCCCCGGCTGCGGGCCGTTCAAGCTCGTCGAGTGGGTGAAGGGAAGCCATCTGGTCCTGGACCGCTTCGACAAGTACTTCGAGCCGGGCCTCCCGTACCTCGACCGGGTCATCATCCGCGTGATCAAGGACCCGGTCACGCAGATGGCCGCGTTCAAGGCCGGTGAGATCGATTTCATCGCCGATCTGTCCGCGGATCACGTCGACACCCTCCGGGCCCAGAACCCGCGCGCCCAGGTCATGACCGGCAAAGAGACGACGCCGATGGTCGCGATGATGAAGGTCACCGTGCCCGCCGACGGCAAGCCCATGTCGAAGGATCGCGGGCCGCATGCGATCTTCAACGACATCAGGGTCCGCAAAGCGATTGGATGCTTCGGCATCGATCGCAAGGAGATCGTCAAGATCGCGTACAAGGGCCAGGCCACCCCCTGGCTCGGCATCATCCCGCCGGGCACCCTGGACTCCGTCGACGTCACCCCCATGTGCCCGTACGATCCGGCCCGCGCGAAAGCGCTACTGGCCGAGGCCGGCTACGGCCCGCAGAAGCCGTTGACCTTCGAGGTGATGACCAACACCGAGAAGTCCGTCTTCCACGTGATCGCCACCGTGATCAAGGAGCAGATGGCGCGCATCGGCGTGACCACGAACATCCGGCTGACCGACAAGGTGAGCTGGATGAACGTCGCCACCCTGGATGGGCCGTTCGACATGTACATCGAGGATCTCGCGTCCCTGTTGACCGTTGATCAGAACACTTACCTGTCCGCGAGCACGGCGTCCTGGAACAGCACGCGCCACACGGACCCCAAGGTCGACGAGTACTATGCCCGCTACGCCCGGGAGATGGATGCCGCGAAGCGCAAGGCCATCGCCAAGGAGTTCCAGGAGTTCAGCGCCGACAAGCTCTACTGGAACACGATCTCCGGCTCGCCGTTCTACCAGGCCGCGCAGCCGTGGATGAAGGACTACGTATACCAGGCCGAGTTCAAGGTGCTCTACAAGAAGGTCTGGCTGGAGAAGTAGGCGCCCGAGGATCACTCGCGCCTGTGCACTTGTTGACAGGCGCGGACTCCTGTAAAGTAGGCCAACTCTCGACACGATTACGTGTATTTCCGCAAACATAGAGGGAAGACGCCATGCGCTCACGACACCCTCTGCTGGGCTTGCTGCTCGGACTGGCGTCGTTCGCCTGGACGATCACGGTTCTACCGCCCCCGGCCGATGCTCAGTCACCGAAGCGCGGGGGGACTCTGCGGGTCTCCTACGGCAACGAGATCGCCCACCTCGATTTCTACACCGCGCCCGGCTACGAACTGAACTGGGTCGCGATGAACATCGGCTGCGGGCTTCTCGGCATCACGCCCGACGGCAAGTTCGTCCCGGACGCCGCCGAATCGTGGCAGATCTCGCCCGACGCGCTCCTCTACACGTTCAAACTCAGGAAGGACGTCCTGTTCCACGACGGCACCAAGGTCGACGCCGCCGCCGTCAAGTTCAGCATCGATCGCATCATGGATCCGGCGACCAGGTCCAGCATGCGGACCTATTACGAGCGGGTGCACTCGGTCGAGGTCCTCGATCCGTACACCGTGCAGATCCGCCTCAAGGAGCCGTACGGGTTCATGCTGCACATGTTGGCCGCCTACCGCATGGGGCTCGTGTTCTACTCGCCTACCGCTACGCAAAAGTACGCGCTCGAGGAACGGAGGAGCGGCAAGCCGGAGGCGGTGGTGGGATGCGGGCCCTTCCGGCTCGTCGAGTGGGTGAAGGGCAGCCACCTGGTCATGGACCGCTTCGACAAGTACTGGGATCAGGGGTTCCCCTATCTGGATCGCGTCGTGATCCGCGTGATCAAGGACCCCGTCACCCAGATGGCTGCGTTCAAGGCCGGCGAGATCGACTTCATCACCGACTTCTCACCGGAGCATGTCGAGACCCTCAGGGCTCAGAATCCGCGCGCCCAGATCATGACCGGAAAAGAGACGACGCCGATGGTGGCCATGATGAAGATCACGGTCCCAAAGGACGCGAAGCCCATGTCCAGGGACCGCGCGCCGCATCCGATCTTCAGCGACATCAGGGTCCGCAAGGCGATCGGCTGCTACGGCATCGACCGCAAAGAGATCGTGAAGATCGCCTTCAAGGGACAGGCGACCCCTTGGGTCGGGATCATCCCGCCGGGGACTCCGGATACCGCGGACGTGACGCACCTGTGCCCCTACGATCCGGCCAGGGCCAAGACCCTGCTCGCCGAGGCCGGCTACGGCCCCCAGAAGCCCCTGACCTTCGAGCTGATGACGAATACCGAGAAGTCCGTGTTCAGCGTCATCGCCACCGTCATCAAGGAGCAGGTCGCTCGGATCGGCGTGACGGCGAACATCAGGCTGGTCGACAAGGTGAGCTGGATGAACGTGGCCACGCAGGATGGGCCCTTCGACATGTACGTCGAGGATCTCGCGTCGCTGTTCACCCTGGACCAGAACACCCTGCTCTCGCATAGCACGGCGGCGTGGAACACCACGCGCCACACCGACACCAAAATGGACGACTACTACGCCCGCTACGCTCGAGAGATGGACCCGGCGAAGCGCAAGGCCATTGCCAAGGAGTTCCAGGAGTTCACCGCCGACAAGCTCTACTGGAACACGATCTCGGGGTCGCCGTTCTACGAGGTCGCCCAGCCGTGGATGAAGGATTACGTCTACAACGCCGAGTGGAAGGTCCTCTACAAGAAGGTCTGGCTGGACAAGTGAGGAGAACCCCCTTGCATCAACGATCCGCGCTCGTCGATCTCGCGATACGAACGACCTTCCTTCTCGGTGTCCTCCTCCTCGTGTCGAGCACTGCACTGGCCGCGGATCAGCCGAAGCGCGGCGGCACACTCCGGGTCTCGTACGGCAACGAGATCGCCCATCTCGACTTCCACACGGCGCCCGGCTACGAAATGATGTGGGTCGCGATGAACGTCGGGTGCGGCCTCGTCAACATCACGCCCGACGGCAAGTTCGTGGGCGACGCCGCCGAGTCGTGGCAGGTCTCGCCCGACGGCCTCCTCTACACGTTCAAGCTCAAGAAGAACGTCCTCTTTCACGACGGCACCGGGGTCAACGCCGCTGCCGTCAAGTTCAGCATCGACCGCCTGATGGATCCGGCCACGGGATCGGGCATGCGGACCTTTTACGAATCGGTGCACTCGGTCGAGGCGGTCGATCCCTTCACGGTGCAGATCCGCCTGAAGCACCCGTACGCCTTCATGCTGCACATGCTGGCGGGGTACCGCACCGGGCTGATCCTCTACTCGCCCACCGCCACGCAGAAGTTCACTCTTGAGGATCGCAAGCAGGGCAAGCCCGGCGCGGTGGTAGGCTGCGGGCCGTTCAAGCTCGTCGAGTGGGTGAAGGGCAGCCACCTGGTGATGGATCGCTTCGACAAGTACTTCGAGCCCGGACTGCCCTACCTGGACCGCGTCATGATCCGCGTGATCAAGGATCCGATCACGGAGATGGCCGCGTTCAAGGCCGGCGAGGTCGACTTCATCGCCTCGTTCTCGCCCGAGCACGTCGACACGATGAAGGCCCAGAACCCCCGCGCCGTGATCATGACCGGGAAGGAAACCACGCCGATGCTCGCCGCGATGAAGGTCACCGTCCCCAAGGACGGCAAGCCCATGTCCAAGGACCGGGCGCCGCACCCGATCTTCAGCGACATCAGGGTGCGCAAGGCCGTCGGCTGCTACGGGATCGACCGCAAGGAGATCGTCAAGATTGCGTTCAAGGGCCAGGCCACCCCGTGGGTGGGGATCATTCCGCCCGGCACCCTGGACACGGTCGACGTCACCTACATGTGTCCCTATGACCAGGCGCGGGCGAAGGCGTTGCTCGCCGAAGCTGGGTACGGTCCGCAAAAGCCCCTGACCTTCGAGCTGATGACCAACACCGAGAAGAGCGTGTTCAACGTCATCGCCACCGTTATCAAGGAGCAGATGAGCCGGATCGGCGTGACCGCCAACATCCGGCTGGTGGACAAGGTCACCTGGATGACGGCGGCCAACCAGGACGGGCCGTGGGACATGTACGTCGAAGACCTCCTGTCACTGCTGACGCTCGACAGTAACGCCTTCCTGTCGACCACGCCGGCCTCCTGGAACCACACGCGCCACACCGACAGCAAGGTCGACGACTACTACGCCCGCTACGCCCGCGAGATGGACCCCCTGAAGCGCAAGGCGATCGCGAAGGAATTTCAAGAGTTCAGCGCCGACAAGCTCTACTGGAACGCCATTTCCGGGTCGCCCTTCTACATGGTCGCGCAGCCGTGGATGAAGGGCTACGTCTACAACGCGGAGTTCGAAGTGCACTGGGACAAGGTCTGGCTGGACAAATAACCGGCGCCACCGGATGCGGACCTACATCCTGAAACGGCTCCTGCAGATCGTTCCGACCATCCTCGGAATCACGTTCGTGGTGTTCGTCATGATGCGGTCGATCCCCGGCGATCCCGTCGTCTCGCTGCTCGGCGACGCCTATACCGAAGAGAACGCGATCAAGGCCCGCCAGGACTATGGGCTCGACAAGCCGGTGATGGTCCAGTACGTGATCTGGCTGGGCAAGCTCGTGCAGGGCGACTGGGGCACGTCGATCCTGAGCGGGCGCCCGGTCCTCAAGGACGTGCTGGTCCGCCTGCCGGTGACTCTCGAGCTGATCGTCCTCTCGATGGCGGTGGCGCTCGCCATCGCGATCCCCGCCGCCATCATCGGTGCCTTGCGCCAGAACACGTGGGCCGACTACACGGCGACCTCCGTGGCCATGGTGGGCGTCTCCATTCCAGAATTCTTCCTCGGCGTCCTGCTGCTCCTGGCTTTCTCCATCGGCATGGGTGGACTGCTGCCCAGCTCGGGCTGGGTGTACCTGCCCGGCACGTGCCAGACCGTGGTCTGCGCGGCGGGCCTGTGGGGCAATACCCAGCACGTCTTGATGCCCGCCCTGGCGCTCGGCGTGGGACGGGCCGCTCTCCTCACGCGGCTGCTCCGCGCGAGCATGCTGGAAGTCATTCGCACGGAATACGTCACGACCGCGCGCGCCAAGGGCCTGAGCGAGCGCCCGGTCGTGCTGAAGCACGCGCTGAAGAACGCGCTCATTCCGACCGTGACCGTGATGGGTCTCCAGGTCGGCTTCCTCATCGGGGGCGCCATCGTGGTGGAAACGCTCTTCGCGATGCCGGGCCTCGGCACCTTCGGCATCGACGCCATCATCGCGCGCGACTACCAGCAGGTGCAGGGCTTCGCCCTCGTGACGGCGCTCGCGTTCGTCGTCATCAACCTGATCGTCGATCTCACCTACACCTTCCTGGATCCACGGATCCGGTACTCCTGAGGCCACGATGGCCGACGATCGCGATGCGCTCCCCATGAAGCCCCGGGCCATCAGCGGAGGCAGCCTCCAGGAGGCCGAGCTCCCGGCGACCCCGGATCTCGCGTGGAGGGCGAAAGCCGACCGCGCGGAGTCGCCGTTTGCGCAAGGCGTGCGCCGGCTCCGGCGGAGCACGACGGCCCTCATCGGCGCGGCCATCGTTGCCCTGTTGCTGGTGGTCGCCCTCTTCGCGGACGTGCTCGCGCCCCAGAGCCCGATCGCCAGCGACCAAACCCACACCTTCGAGCGCCCGAGCCGGGACTACCCGTTCGGGACGGACCAGCTCGGGCGTGACATGCTGAGCCGCATCATCCACGGCAGCCGGATCTCGCTGGCGGTCGGCGTGTCTTCGGTCCTGCTCGCTCTCTTCGTCGGCGTCCCGTTCGGGATGATCGCGGGGTATTACGGCGGACGTGTCGATTCGGTCATCATGCGCGTGATGGATCTGATCCTCGCCTTCCCGATCTACCTGCTCGCCATCATCCTGATGGTCATCTTCGCGCCGACGGCGGGACTCATCGGCACCATCAAGGTCACCGGCGCCATCGCCATCGTTCGGATCCCGATCTACGCGCGCCTCGTCAGGGGCAGCGTGCTGTCCATCAAGGAGAAGGAGTACATCGAGGCGTGCCGTGCCGTCGGCGTGCGCGATCCGTGGATCCTCCTGCGCCACATCCTGCCGAACTGCCTGGCGCCGATCATCGTGACGACGACGCTCGGCATCGCGACCTCGATCATCGTGGAGGCCACCCTGTCCTTTCTCGGGCTCGGCACGCAGCCGCCGACGCCGAGCTGGGGCTGGGACCTGAAGGCCAACGTGGCGTTCATCCAATCCAACCCCTGGATCTCCCTCTTCCCCGGCATCGCCATCTTCGTCACGGTGCTCGGCTTCAACCTCTTCGGCGACGGCCTCCGCGACGCCCTCGACCCCAGACTGAAGTAACCCCCCGCGGGCTCGACTCCCGGCGGGTCAGGGGGTCAGGTTGACGAGAGGGTCGATGAAACCCGTCCCGTTGACGGGTAGTGGGTCCGGCCCGCGACGGGTCCTGCGCAGGCGTGCCGCGTGGTCGCGCGACCCCACCCGCCGCCGGCCGGACCCACTACCCGTCGCCGCGTCGCGTTGACAGCGGAGAATGCTTCCGCCATAGTCGTCCGGCCCCGTGCCGGCCACCGACCTCGCGCCCTTGATGAAGCCGGCGAGCATCGCCGTCGTCGGCGCCTCGCTGCGGATGACCCGCGCGACGCGGGTCGTCGCCAACCTCCAACGCTTCGGCTACGGGGGCCGCATCTTTCCGATCAACCCGAAGTACACCGACATCCTCGGCCTGACCTGCTATCCCGACCTCGCCTCGACCCCGGAGCCCGCGGACACTGTCGTGGTGGCGATCCCGGCCGAACAGGTCCCCGGCGTTCTCGCGGCCGCCGTCGCGAGCGGCGTGCGCGGCGCCGTCGTGCTGTCGAGCGGGTTCGCCGAGGCGGGACCCGTCGGCCAGCAGCGGCAGGCCGAGCTCGAGCGCCTCGCCGTCGACGACGGGCTCCTCATCTGCGGGCCGAACTGCTACGGCGTGTTCAACATCCGCCTGGGTGCGGCGACCTTCAGCGCCGACGTGGCGGAGCCGCTGCGGCCGGGCGCCGTGGGGCTCGTCTCCCAGAGTGGCGGCTTCAGTCACGCGATCGGCGAGTACCTGATGCAGCAGCGGTGCGTCGGGTTGAGCTACATCGTCTCGTGCGGCAACCAGGCCGGGCTCACGGTCGAGGACTACATCGCGTTCCTCGCCGAGGACGAGGACACCGCGGTGGTCGGCGCGTTTGTCGAAGGGTTCAAGAAGCCCGCGCTGTTCCGGCAGGCGGCGGCGCGGGCCAGGGACCAGCGCAAGCCCATCGTGGTGCTGAAAGTCGGCCGGTCGGAGAACGCCCGTCAGGCGATGCTCGCGCACACCGGATCGCTCGGCGGCACCCCCGAGATCATCGACGCGGTGCTCAAGCAGAGCGGCATCGTCCAGGTCTCGAGCATCAACGAGATGATCGATACATTGACGCTCCTGGCGGCCGCGCGGCGCTATACCCGTCGCGGCTGGCGGGTCGGGATCCAGAGTGGCCTCGGCGGTGAGTGCGGGCGCGCGTCGGACGCCGCCGACCGTGCCGGCGTCGAGCTCCCGCCGCTGTCGGTTTCCTCGGTCGAGACGCTGAGAAGCTTCATGCCGGACTTCGCGAATCCCCGGAATCCGCTCGACGGCACGGGCGCCATGTACGAGGACCCCGGGCTCTTTCCCCAACTGTTCGACGTCCTGCTCCGCGACGAGGGCCTCGACGTGCTG
>QHSR01000211.1 GCA_003221635.1 Candidatus Rokuibacteriota bacterium
TGGATCACGGCCTCGACGACCTTGTGCGGGTGCAGGCATTCGAGCTGGACACGCGCTTCCGGATACAGCGACATGAACTGCTGCACGTTGCGGCTCACGTCGTGCAGGCCGACCGAGTAGATCGCCGCGACCCGTACCGTGCCGTCTACCCGGGCCTTCACCGCCGCGATCTCGGCCCTCGCCTTTTCCCACGACTCGAGGAGCCCCCGGCAGGCCTCGTAGAAGGCCTGGCCCTCGGGGGTCACGACGAACGGGCGCTTGGTTCGGTCGAGGAGCGCCGCGCTCAGCTCCGTCTCGAGCTGCTGCATCGCCTGGCTGGCCGCCGACTGGGAGACGAAGTTTTGCGCGGCCCCTCGCGAAAAGGACCGGTGCCGGACGACGTCGCAATAGAGACGGAGTGTCTCGAGATGCACGGCTCGATTATAAGCGATGCTGATACTTACTATCCGACTTTTTGGGGATGACTAATAATGCAAATGCCGGTACTATCGGCCAACTCATTTTCTCAAAAGGGATGGCGCCCATGACGGAAGTTCGGCATCGAGCCACCGTGCCCGGTCCCCCGCCGGCCCAGGGCCTGTACGACCCGCGTTGCGAGCACGACGCCTGCGGCGTCGGCTTCGTGGTCGACATCAAGGGCCGGCGGTCACACACGATCGTGCGCCAGGCGCTCCGGGTTCTCATCAACCTCCTCCACCGGGGCGCGTGCGGCTGCGAGGCGAATACCGGCGATGGCGCCGGGGTCTTGCTCCAGGTGCCGGACAAGTTCCTGCGGCGCGAATGCGATCGCCTGGGGATCCCCCTGCCGCCGGCGAGGGAGTACGGTTGCGGGCTCGTGTTCCTGCCGCGGGACGCGGAGCAGCGTGACCGCGTGCGCGCGCTCCTGCACTCGATCGTCGACGAGGAGGGCCAGCACCTCCTCGGCTGGCGGGACGTCCCGACCGACGACCACCTTCTCGGCGCCAGCGCGCTCTCGGTCGAGCCGCACATCACCCAGGTGTTCATCGGTCGCGGAGGGGCCGTGCGGGATCACACCCACTTCGAGCGCAAGCTCTACGTGATCCGGAAGCTCTTCGAAAAGGCGGTGGTGGCGCTCGACATTTCGGAAAACAAGTTCGCCTACATGCCGAGCCTCAGCTCGAACACGCTCATCTACAAGGGGATGCTCAGCGCCGACCAGATCGAGACGATGTATCCCGACCTCGCCGATCCCGACGTGGAGTCGGCGCTCGCGCTGGTGCACCAGCGCTTCAGCACGAACACGTTTCCGTCCTGGCCGCTCGCGCACCCGTATCGGTATGTCGCCCATAACGGGGAGATCAACACGCTCCGCGGGAACATCAACTGGATGCGCGCGCGGGAGGCGCTCTGCCGGTCGGAGGCGTTCGGCGACGACCTGAAGAAGGTGCTGCCGGTCACGCGCGACGGCCTGTCGGACTCGGCGACCTTCGACAACGTGCTCGAGTTCCTCGTCATGAACGGCCGGTCGCTCCCGCACGCGATCCTCATGATGATCCCGGAGCCGTGGCAGAACCACGAGTCGATGAGCCCGGAGCGGCGGGCATTCTACGAATATCACGCCTCGCTGATGGAGCCGTGGGACGGGCCGGCCTCGATCGCGTTCACCGACGGCACCGTCATCGGCGCCGTGCTCGACCGGAACGGGCTCCGCCCCTCGCGCTACTACGTCACCAAGGACGACATGGTCGTCATGGCCTCCGAGGTCGGCGTGCTCGACATCCCCGCCGAGAAGATTCTGGTCAAGGAGCGGTTGCATCCCGGCCGGATTTTCCTCGTCGACACCGCCCAGGGTCGCATCATCGACGACGAGGAGATCAAGGCTCGGCTCGCCGCCGAGCACCCCTACGCCGACTGGCTCCGGGACAACCTCGTCCACCTCGAGGAGCTGCCGGCGCCCCCGGTGTCCGCGCCCGACCCCGCGACGGTGCTGACCCGGCAGATCGCGTTCGGCTACACCCACGAGGACCTGAGAATCCTGCTGCTGCCGATGGCCAAGAACGGCGAGGAGCCGGTGGGCTCGATGGGCACCGACACGGCGCTGGCGGTGCTCTCGAACCGTCCCCGGCCGCTCTACGACTACTTCAAGCAGCTCTTCGCCCAGGTGACGAATCCCCCGCTCGATCAGATCCGCGAGGAGCTGGTGACCTCGATGGAGTCCACGGTCGGCCCGGAGCGGAATCTGTTGACGCCCGAGCCGGAGTCCTGCCGGCAGATCGTGCTGAAGGATCCGGTCATCACGAACGAGGAGCTCGCCAAGCTGGCCCACGTCGCCGAGCGGGGCTTCAAGTCCATCACGCTGCCCATGCTCTACCCGGTCGCCGCGGGCGCCGCCGGGCTCGAGCGCGCGCTCGAGGACCTCCAGCGTCGCGCGAGCGCGGCGATCGCCCAGGGCTACAACGTCATCATCGTGTCGGACCGCGGGATCGACCGCGAGACGGCGGCGATTCCGAGCCTCCTCGCCACCGCGGCGGTGCACCACCACCTCGTCCGGCGCGGGGAGCGCACGCGCTGCGGGCTCGTCGTCGAGGCCGGTGACGCGCGCGAGGTGCACCACCTCTGTCTCCTGATCGGCTACGGCGCGGGCGCGGTCAATCCGTGGGTCGCCTTCGAGACCCTCGACGACATGATCCGCGACGGCTTGCTGACCGACACCGATCGGGCGAAGGCGGTGGAGAACTACATCAAGGCCCTCAACAAGGGCATCCTCAAGGTCATGGCCAAGATGGGGATCTCCACGCTGCAGAGCTACACCGGCGCCCAGATCTTCGAGGCCATCGGGCTGAACGGCGACCTGGTGCACCGCTACTTCACCGGCACCGTCTCGCGGGTCTCCGGCATCGGGCTCGACGTGATCGCCGACGAGGTGCAACGGCGTCACGCGCACGCCTTCCCCGAGCGGCCACTCGGCGCGGAGCTGGACTGGGGCGGCGAGTACCAGTGGCGACGTGACGGCGAGCATCACATGGTCAATCCCGACATGATCGCCAGGCTCCAGCACGCGACGCGGGCCGGCAGCTACCCGCTCTTCAAGGACTACACGCGCCTCTGCGACGACCAGAGCACGCGGCTCGCGACGCTGCGTGGTCTCATCCAGCTCCGGCCGGCCGCGACGCCGCTCGCGCTCGAGGAGGTCGAGTCGGTCGAGTCGATCCTGAAGCGCTTCGCCACCGGCGCGATGTCCTACGGATCGATCAGCCAGGAGGCGCACGAGACCCTGGCCATCGCCATGAACCGCATCGGTGGGCGATCGAACACCGGCGAGGGCGGTGAGGACGCGGCGCGCTACACACCCGACCCCAACGGGGACTGGCGCCGGAGCGCCGTCAAGCAGGTCGCCTCCGGACGCTTCGGCGTGACGAGCGAGTATCTCGTCAACGCGACGGATCTCCAGATCAAGATGGCCCAGGGCGCGAAGCCGGGCGAGGGCGGCCAGCTTCCCGGGCCCAAGGTCTATCCCTGGATCGCGAAGGTGCGCTTCGCGACCCCGGGCGTCCAGCTCATCTCGCCGCCGCCCCATCACGACATCTATTCGATCGAGGACATCAAGCAGCTCATCCATGATCTAAAAAATGCCAACCCCGAGGCGCGCGTCCACGTGAAGCTCGTCGCCGAGATCGGTGTGGGAACGGTCGCGGCCGGGGTGGCGAAGGCCTTCTCGGACGTGGTGCTGATCTCCGGCCACGACGGCGGCACCGGCGCCTCGCCCCTCACGTCGATCAAGCACGGCGGCGTCCCGTGGGAGCTCGGTCTGGCCGAAACGCAACAGGTGTTGGTGCTGAACAAGCTCCGCGACCGCATCGTGGTCCAGGTCGACGGCCAGATGAAGACCGGCCGGGACGTCGTCATCGCCGCCCTGCTCGGCGGCGAGGAGTATGGCTTCTCGACGGCGCCGCTGGTCGTGCTGGGCTGCATCATGATGCGCGTCTGTCACCTCAACACCTGCCCCGTCGGCATCGCCACGCAGGATCCGGAGCTCCGCAAGCGCTTCGCCGGACGCGCCGACTACGTCGTGAACTTCTTCCGGTTCGTCGCCCAGGAGGTCCGGGAGCACATGGCTCGGCTCGGGTTCCGGACGATGGACGAGATGATCGGGCGCGTCGACCGGCTCGACTTCAAGCCGGCCCTCGACCACTGGAAGGCCCAGGGGCTCGACCTCTCCGCGATCCTCTACCAGCCCGACATGCCGCCCGAGGTCGCCCGGCGCCGCGTGCGATCTCAAGATCACTCGTTGGAGAAATCACTCGACCACACGACGATCGTCCCGGCGTGCCGGGAAGCCGTCGAGTATCGCAAGCCGGTCGAGCTGCAGCTGCCGATCCGGAACGTCAACCGCACCGTGGGCACCACGCTCGGCTATCACATCACGAAGCGGTGGGGCGGCGAGGGATTGCCCGACGACACGGTCCGCATCCACTTCACCGGGTCGGCCGGCCAGAGCTTCGGCGCGTTCGTC
>QHSR01000212.1:0-9487 GCA_003221635.1 Candidatus Rokuibacteriota bacterium
ACAAGGGGTCGAAGCGAACCAGCACGGCGCCGATAGCCTGGCAACCGGCGACGGCCCGATGATCCGCGTTCTTGTCGCCGACCGCCATCCCGTCGTCCGAACCGGTCTCAGAGCGATCCTGGTTCGACGCTGTCACATCGCCACGCTGGGCGAGGCGGAAACCGGTCCAGAGGTCCTCCACCTCGTCGCCAAGCAGCCCTGGGACGTGGTCGTTCTCGATGCGAGCCTGCCTGACCGCAATGGTCTGGAGATCGTGAAGGAGATCAAGCGTGCACGTCCGAAGCTTCCCATCCTCGTCATCAGCGATCACCCAGAAAACGAGCTGGCCGTGCGCGCGCTGCGTGCCGGGGCAGCCGGATACATCAGCAAGAAAGCCACCCCCGCGGAACTGGTCAACGCCGTCCTGCGGCTAGCCCAGGGACAAAGGTACATGAGCCCCGCCGCTGCCGAGGAGCTGATCACAGCGCTGGGCAGCGGCTACCCGTCGGACCAGGCGCCGCACGAACGTCTCTCCAACCGTGAGTTCCAGGTTCTGTGTCTTCTCGGGAGCGGCAAGAGTGTCGGCCGGATCGCCGAGGAACTGGAGCGGAGCGTCAAGACGATCAGCACGTACCGGGCGCGGATCCTCACGAAGATGGAGATGCGCAGCACCGCCCAGCTCGTGCACTACGCCCTGCAGCGGCGTCTGACCGAACCGGCGTAGCCGTCGCGACGAACGTCGCGCACGGGCGTAGCCCTCTGTAGGACGTAATCCGGCGTCTGCCCCCTAAAGGTCTTACTCCGAAATTGGGTCTATTGCCGATTGTCCCCGGAAACCGTACCGCAAAGAATAGCCCAGGGGGGCTCCAGGACATGATGCGTTGGATAGTCGGGGCGAGCCTACAGTTTCGATATCTGGTGGTCGGCGTCGCCGCGGCGCTGATGGTCTTCGGCATCATTCGACTTCGCGACATGCCAGTGGACGTCTTTCCCGAGTTCTCGCCGCCGACGGCAGAAATCCAGACCGAAGCCCTCGGGCTTTCCGCCGCCGAGGTGGAAAGCCTGGTCACCTTGAACACGGAGGAGTTGCTTGCTGGGGTGCCGTGGCTCAAGACCATGCGCTCCCAGTCGGTGCCCGGAATGTCGTCCGTCCAGCTCGTGTTCGAGCCTGGGACCAACCTGCTGCGGGCACGGCAGATGGTCCAGGAGCGCCTGATCCTGTCGTACATGTTGCCGAACGTGTCTCAACGTCCGGTGATGCTGAACCCGGTGTCGGCGACGAGCCGGACCATGATGATAGGGGTGTCCTCGAATAAGCTGTCCCTGATCGAGCTGTCGGTTCTCGCCCGCTGGACGATCAAGCCACGCCTGATGGGTGTCCCCGGTGTGGCCAACGTCTCCATCTGGGGCCAACGGGAGCGGCAGCTGCAGGTGCAGTTCGATCCGGAGCGGTTGCGCAAGCACGGGGTCACGCAGGAGCAGATCATCAAGACCGCCGGGGACGCCCTATGGGTGTCGCCCCTGACCTTCTTGAACGCCTCCTTCCCCGGGACCGGCGGCTGGATCGATACCCCCAATCAACGGCTCGGGGTCCAGCACATCCTTCCCATCTCCGGGCCGGAGGACCTGGCCAAGGTCCCTGTCGACGGCGCGACGGTTCGCCTGGGTGACGTGGCCACCGTGACGGAAGGTCATCCGCTGCTCATCGGGGACGCGTTCCACAACGGCAGCACCGGCCTCTTGATGCTCGTCGAAAAATTCCCCGGCACCAACACCCTGGAAGTCACGCGGGGCGTGGAGGCGGCGCTGGAGGCGTTGCGGCTCGGGCTGCCCGGGGTAGAGGTCGACCCCCGGATCTTCCGGGCGGCGACCTTCATCGAGATGGCGTTCGAAAATATCGGCGTCGCCCTGCTCCTCGGCGGGATGCTCGTCGTGCTGGCGCTCGGCGCCTTTCTGGCCTCGTGGCGAACCGCGCTGATCAGCCTGGTGGCGATCCCGCTGTCGCTGCTGGCCGCTGCCCTCGTGCTATCCCTGCGGGGCGCCACTCTCAATACGATGGTGCTGGCGGGGTTCGTGATCGCCGTCGGGGTCATCGTTGACGACGCCATCATCGCCATCGAGCACATCGTGTGGCGACTGCGCGAGCGCCGCCTGCGGGGCAGCGACCAGTCGACGACTGCCATCATTCGGGAGGCCTCGCTCGAAGTGAGCCGCCCGGGCCTCTACGCCACCCTGATCGTGGTGCTCGCGGTGGCGCCGGTCTTCTTCATGGGGGGCGTGTCCGGCGCGTTCTTCACACCCCTGGCCGTCTCCTATCTGCTCGCGGTGCTCGCCTCCCTGGTGGTGGCCCTGACCGTCACCCCGGCGTTGGGACTGATTCTCCTGGCAAATGCACCCGTGAGGGACCGTGAGGCCCCGCTCGTCCGGGGGGTGCAGCGTGGCTACGACAGGCTGCTGTCGCGGAGCATCCACGCCCCGCGGGCCGTGCTTGTCGTGGCCGCGGCCTTGGTGGTGGTTGGCCTCGCCGTGTGGCCACTGCTCGAGCAGTCCTTCCTGCCGGCGTTCAAGGAGCGGCACCTGATGATCGACTGGGTGGGCGCGCCCGGCACCTCCCATCCGGCGATGTCGCGCGTCATGAATCATGCGGCGCGGGAGCTCAAGGCCCTGCCTGGCGTCAGCAACGTCAGCGCCCATCTGGGCCGCGCGGTGACGGGCGATCAGGTCGTCGGGATGAACGCCAGCCAGCTATGGCTAGCCATTGATTCCAAGGCCAATTACAAGGCGACGGTGGCCGCCGTCCAGGGGGTGGTCGACGGCTATCCAGGCCTCTCCCGCAACGTGCAAACGTATCTGCGCGAGAAAGTGCGAGAGGTGCTGACGGGAACAGACGACGCCATCGTCGTGCGCCTCTACGGACCGGAGCGGCCTACGCTCCAACGCACGGCGCAGGACGTGCGGCAGGCCCTGGCGACGATCAAGGGCATCACGGATCTGCAGATAGAGGGCCAGGCCGAGGAAGCGCAGGTGGAAATCAAGGTCGACCTAGTCTCGGCCGAACGCCATGGCCTCAAGCCCGGCGATATTCGCCGGCAGGTGGCCACCGTCTTTGCCGGCCTCCAAGTCGGGACCCTGTTCGAGCAACAGAAGGTGTTCGAGGTGGTGGTGTGGGGTGTGCCGGAAGCCCGCCGCAATCTGACCAATCTTCGTGAGCTCCTGCTCGAGACGCCCAAGGACACTCGCGTGCGCCTGGGGGAGGTGGCCGAACTGCGCATCGCACCCACCCCCACCGTCATCCACCATGAAGCCCTCTCGCCGCGTATGGACGTCGTCGCCAACGTGCGGGGACGTGATTTGGGGTCCGTCGCCGGCGACGTCGCCCGGCGCCTCAAGGGCGTCAAGTTCCCGCTCGAGTACCGCGCCGAGCTGCTCGGGGAGTACTCGGAGCGGCAGGCAGCCCAGAAGCGCATGCTCAGCTTCGCCATTGCCGCGGCGATCGGAATCTTCCTCCTCCTGCAGGCCTGCTTCGCGAGCTGGCGACTGGCCGCGCTCGTCTTCTTGACTCTGCCCGTCGCGCTGGTGGGCGGCGTGCTGGCGGCGTTCGCCGGGGGTGGCATCTCGCTCGGGTCGCTCGTGGGCTTCCTGGCACTGCTCGGAATCGCCGCGCGCAACGGCATCCTGTTGATCAGCCACTACCAGCATCTCCAGCAGCACGAAGGTGAGCCCTTCGGCCCGGGGCTGGTCCAGCGCGGGACCCGTGAACGGGTAGCGCCGATCCTGATGACCGCGGTCACGACCGCCCTGGCCCTGGTACCCCTGGTGCTGCTCGGCGACATCGCCGGTCTCGAGATCGTGCGCCCGATGGCCCTCGTGATCCTGGGGGGTCTGGTCACGTCGACGTGGCTCTCCCTGGTCGTGCTCCCTGCCCTCTACTTGAGGTTGGGGGCGGGTGACCATCAAGTCGTCGGCGTTGCCGATAACGTTCCTGGTGCAGCGTCGGCGCTGCGGGCGTGAGTGATGGCCAACAAGCCTGAAAGCAAGAAGGAGGAAATCATGCGGCGCTGTTATCAGCGGTGGACCGTGGTCCTGATCCTTGCAAGTCTGCAGGCGGCGGCATGCACGCAGAAGGCGGACATGCCAATCGAGAGCAAACCCGCGAAGGTCGAGCGTGTCCAGGGGACGGATCTCAATCGCGTGACGCTGTCCCCGAAGGCCGCCCAACGGCTCGACATCAAGACCGCCTCAGTGCGTGACGAGCAGATCGGATCGCGGAAGCGGCTCGTCGCAGGCGAGGTCATGGCCAAGCCTGCGGCGGCCGCCAACGACGGAAGCAAAGTCTGGGTCCGAGTGCCCCTGTCCTCGTTGGACCTGCGCACCGTCGCCTCGGGCCAGCCGGCCCTCGTCGTGCCGCTGGCCGGTGACGCGGCCGGCACGGCGGCCCGAGCGGTCGGGAGTCATGACAACACCAAAGAGCCGGCGGCGCTGCACTACGCGGTCGAAAAGGCCGAAGGCTTGGCGCCGGGGCAGCGTGTCAGGGTCGAGCTGGCTCTGTCCGGTGCCGGGACGCGGAGGGTCGTCCCCAACTCCGCGGTGATCTATGACCCGAAGGGGCAGACCTGGGTCTACATCAACCCGGAGCCCCTGGTGTTCGTGCGACACGCCGTCACTGTCGACTACGTCGACGGGGACCGGGTCGTTCTGTCGGACGGTCCCGCGCCTGGCACGATGGTGGTGACGGTTGGCGCGGCGGAGCTGCTCGGTACCGAATACGGAAGAAAATGACGGCCCCGGGAGATTCACCGCGATGATGCGTTGGATCGTCGGATCCAGCCTCAAGTTCCGTTTCCTCGTGATCGCCATCGCTGCGGGGATGATGTACTTCGGCATCGAGCGCCTCCGCTCCATGCCGGTGGGGCATGACCGCTAGCGAAGTGGAAGAGCTGATCACCCTGCCGATGGAGGAGCAGCTCAGGGGCACGCCGGAGCTCGACATCCTGCGCTCCAAGTCGGTGACCGGCCTGTCGGCGATCCGTCTCATCTTCAAGCTGGGAACCGACATCTTGCATGCCCGTCAGCTGGTGCAAGAGCGTCTCGAGCTGGCGACCCATACCTTGCCGCTCTCGGCCGGCGCGCCGATCATGCTCCAACCCCTGTCGGCGACCAGCCGGGCCATGAAGATCGGCATTACCTCGAAAGAGCACAACCTCGTAGATCTTTCGATGATGGCCTACTGGACGATCAAGTTCCGCCTGATGCAGGTGCCGGGCGTGGCGAACGTGCCGATCTGGGGCGAGCGGATCAAGCTGCTGGCGGTGCTGGTCGATCCGGATCGGCTGCGTGTGTACGACCTGACTCTGAATGACGTCGAGAAGGCGGTCGCCGAAGCGCTGGAGTTTTCGGCCCTGCCCTATTCCAAACACGCCAAGCTGCAGACCGAGGGGTTCATCGATACCCCCAATCAACGGCTCGCTCTCCGCTACGTCCTGCCCGTCATCGAGGCGCAAGACTTGGCCAAGATACCCCTCGAGGGTCACGACGGCAAGAGCGTGCTCCTGGGTCAGGTGGCCGAGGTGACGTGGGACACCTGGCCGATGATCGGGGACGCCGTCATCAACGGCGGTCCGGGCCTCATGATGATCGTCGAGAAGCTGCCCTGGGCCAACACCCTCGATGTGACGCGAGGGGTGGACGAAGCGCTCGCGGCGCTGCGGCCCGGTCTTTCCGGGGTCGAGATCGACGCCCAGATCTTTCGGCCCGCGACCTTCATCGAGCTTGCGCTGCGCAATCTCACCACCGCCCTGCTCATCGGCTGTCTGCTCGTGGTCGTGGTGCTGGGCGCTTTTCTGTTCGAGTGGCGGGCCGCGCTGATCAGCGTGGTGGCCATCCCGCTATCGCTGATGGCCGGCGCCCTCGTGCTGTATCTGCAGGGCGTCACCATCAATACGATGGTCTTGGCCGGATTCGTGATCGCCGTCGGGGTTGTCGTCGACGACGCCATCATCGACATCGAAAACATCGTGCGGCGCTTGCGCCAGCAGCGCCTGCAGGGGAGCGCCAGGTCGACGGCCACCGTCATTCTCGAGGCCTCGCTCGAGGTTCGCAGCGCCATCGTCTACGCGACGCTGATCGTGGCGGTGACCTTGCTGCCGGTCTTCCTCATGGAGGGTCTCTCCGGCGCCTTCTTCAAGCCCCTGGCCCTCTCCTATGCGCTGGCGGTGCTGGCCTCGATGGTGATCGCCCTGACCGTCACCCCGGCACTGGCCCTCATGCTCTTGGGCAAGGCCGCGATCGAGCGCCGCGAGTCCCCCCTGGTGCGGTGGCTGCAGCGGAAGTACGAGAGGCTGCTGGCCCGGATCATCCGCACTCCGCGCCCGGCCTTTATCGCCGTCGGCGCCATCGTGCTGGCCGGGGCGGTGGTGTACCCCTTGCTCGGGGCGGCGCTGCTGCCGAACTTCAAGGAGCGGGACTTCCTGATGCACTGGGTGACCACCCCCGGCACCTCTCATCCGGAAATGGTCCGGATCACGCAAAAGGCCTGTCGTGAGCTGATCTCCATTCCCGGAGTCCGCAATTGCGGCGCCCACGTCGGACGCGCCATCACCGGCGACGAGCCGTACGGCGTCAATTTCACCGAGAACTGGATCAGCGTCGACCCGAAGGTCGACTACGACAAGACACTGGCCAGGATTCAGGAACTGGTCGACGGCTACCCCGGGCTCTATCGCGACGTGCAGACCTACCTCAAGGAGCGAATCAAGGAGGTGCTGACGGGCGGCAAGCAGTCGATCGTGGTGCGCACCTACGGTCCCGACCTGGAGGTCCTCCGCCAGACGGCGACCGAGGTGGAGCACGCCCTCTCCGGGATCCCCGGGCTCGTGGATTTGAAAACGGAAGTCCACCGGCCCGTTCCCCAGGTGGAAGTCAAGGTCGACCTCGCCGCCGCCCACCGTAACGGACTCAAGCCCGGCGACATCCGTCGGGCGGCAGCGACCATCGTGTCCGGCATCGAGGTCACCGATATCCACCGGGACGGGAAGGTTTACGACGTGTGGGTGTGGAGCGTGCCCAAAGCGCGTGAGAGCGTGACCAGCATCAGGGAGTTGCTGATCGACACGCCCAAGGACGGTCACGTGCGCCTGGCCGAAGTGGCCGACGTGAGCGTCAGGCCGACGCCGGACAGCATCGAGCATGAAGGCCTCTCGCGTCGTCACGACGTGGGCGCCAACGTGCGCGGCCGCGATCTCGGCTCCGTCGTCACCGACGTCCAGCGTCGCCTCAAGGACGTCAAGTTCCCTCTGGGATACCGCGCCGAGGTGCTCGGCGAGTACGCGGAGCGCCAGGCCGCCCAAAAGCGCTTGCTCACCTTTTCGGTGGCCGCGGCGGTCGGCGTCTTCTTCCTCCTGCTGACGTCCTTCGGGAGCTGGCGCCTGGCCACGCTCTCCTTCTTGACCCTGCCCTCCGCCCTGGTGGGAGGCGTGCTGGCGGTGTACTTCGCGGACGGCATCATTTCGCTCGGCTCGCTCGTTGGATTTTTCACGATCCTGGGCATCGCGGCCCGCAACGGCATCATGATGGTCAACCACTTCCAGCATCTCGAGCGATACGAAGGCGAGACGTTCGGCCCCGGGCTTGTCGTGCGCGGAGCCCGCGAACGGCTTTCGCCGATTCTCATGACCACGCTGGCCTGCGGCCTGGCCATCGTGCCCCTGGTGATTGCCGGCAACATCCCCGGGAACGAGATCGAGCACCCCTTGGCCATCGTCGTCGTGGGGGGCCTGGTCACGTCGACCTTGCTCAACCTGTTCGTCGTCCCCTCGCTGTACTTGCGTTTCGGGCGGACGCAGCAGGGGCCGGCATAATCCGTTCCCTGAGCCAGGAGGCAAGCACCCGGGCCGCGCCCCCGTGGAATGGCCGATATTCATCTGCTGTTCAGGTGGCGACGGGTATTGTCCCCGCTACCTGGTGGCCGCTGGCGCTCGTCGAGGTGGCGGTGGCGGACCAACGAACACGACGCGCCCGTACGAGGAGGACGGTGGAAACATCATGAAATCACAGGGCCCCACATTTCGTCGGAGAGCATTTGCGATCGCGTCCCCATGCTTAGCGCTCGTTGTCGCTCTGACCTGCCTCGGTCTGTCCGGTGGCGTCGCCAAGGCGCAAAAGACCGACAGCCCGGGGAAGACCGACACTCCGGAGAAGGAGTTCGAGGACTTCGACCGCAACACCTTCGAGCGTTCGACCAATGTCGACAACCCATGGTTCCCGCTGAAGCCAGGAACACAATACGTCCACAGGGGATCGACCACCGAGCGGGGCAAGCGCATTCCCCATCGCCTGGTCACCATCGTCACCGACTTGACCAAGGTGATCGACGGCGTGCGTACCGTCGTGGTGTGGATCGAGGACTACAAGGCCGGGAAGCTGGACGAGGCGGAGCTGGCTTTCTTCGCGCAGGACAAGGGCGGCAACGTTTGGTACCTGGGGGAGCACCCCGAGGAATACATGAATGGCCGGGTCGTGAAAGCTCCAACCTGGATCCACGGCTTGAACGAGTCGAGGGCAGGGATCGCCATGTACGCAGCGCCTCGGCTCGGCACCCCCAGCTACTCCCAGGGGTGGGCGCCCTCGGTCAACTGGACCGACCGGGCGACGGTGGACCAGACGGGGCAAAAGACCTGTGTCCCGGTGCGCTGCTACGAGGAAGTCCTGGTGATTGCCGAGACGAGCAAAGCGGAGCCGGACGCTCAGCAGCTCAAGTACTATGCGCGCGGTGTGGGCAAAGTTCGCGTCGGCTGGAGAGGTGAGGGAGAGAAGCTCCAGGAGGTCCTGGAGTTGACCGAGCTCTCGCAGCTCGGCCCCGAAGCGCTGGCGAAGGCTCGCGCGGCGGCGCTGAAGCTGGAGCGGAGCGCCTACAAGATCAGTAAAGACGTGTACGGCGCAACGTCGCCGGCCGAGCACATGCCGAGCGCTCAAGGTCGCTGACGAAAATGAAACTGGGGAAAGCATCGACGTGCGCAGCGTTGATGTCTGCTTTCCTGGTTATTGGACTTGCGACCACGATCGAAAGTCAGGACAAGGCGCCGGCCCTCGAGCGCCCAGAGCCGCAGTCCCCGCCCGCGGTGGAGAGCCAGGAGAAGACCTCGGCGCCCGCGGTCCAGAGCCCGGACAAGACATCGGCTCCGACGGTCGAGAGCCCGGACAAGGCATCGACTCCAAGGCCCGAGAGCCCGGACAAGACGTCGGCTCCGAAGGTCGTGGGCCCGGACAAGACACCAATCCCCTCGGTGGGGAGCCAGGACCAGAAGCCGGCCGCCGCTCCTGAGGTCGTCGTCTACGCCTCCGATCTGTCAGCGAACGCGCTATCCGAATTCGAGTTTTGGCCCAGCCGGGTATCACCCGGGGGCAAGATGCTCGGCACTCCCCAGACCGGGGACAAGATGAACCCTCCTCCGGAGGAGGACCCTCATGTGATCTTCAAGGTCAGGGTTCAGAGCGGTGTTCCTTACCGCTG
>QHSR01000212.1:9565-14053 GCA_003221635.1 Candidatus Rokuibacteriota bacterium
CGGACGCGGTCGACAAGAGCAACAAGGACGCCTTCAGGCCGAACACGGGCAGCTACCTGACCGCACAAGGGCCGGTACGGCAAGGCTGGAAATGGGTCGCCTGCGAGGCAGGACCCAATTCGACGGAATCCCTGATCTACTTCCGAACCAGTCGAGAAGTCAGTGTACGGCTGCAGGCAGGAATGGAAGGCGTCGGGTTCGACCAGTTTGTCTTGAGCCCAGCGCAGTTCCTGGAGAGGCCGCCCGCGGAAGCCGTCGTCAAGAAATAAGCGCACCAATGGCTCTGCCCATGGCCCCCTTCACTCCCGCATGCACAACCGAGAGGACGCGGCGGCCGGCACTTTTTTCGTGCGGCTCTCGGAAGGCGGTTCACCTAAAGTTGATCGTATCGCATGTGAAATTCTCTGCCGATCGTGGAAACTCTGGCGGGTCTATCCGGGCCTCGATGCGAGGCGCCGACCTCGGCAACGGTCTTCTGGAGCGACGCACATGAAGGACTGGGGATTCAGACGAACCATGGTCGCGGCGTCAGTGCTCGGTCTTCTGGCCGGGTCAACCGCCCACGCTCAACAAGCATCTCCAGGGGATGTGGAAGCTCTCAAGAAAATGGTCGAGGAGGTCCTTTCGCAGAACGAGGAGCTTCGAAAGCGGGTGCGCGACCTGGAAGAAGAGATGGCCAAGCGCGGGCCGGCACCGCCGGAAGCTCCCAAAGAGGCGGTCGGAGAAGCGCCCAAAGATGCGGTCACGCCGGCGGCCGCAGAGCCTCCCGGCGGGCCGCTCAAAACGGCCAGAGAAAAGATTCAGATCGGCGGCGCCATCGAAGTTGAAGCCGTGACGCGTCGGGAGTTCAACAGATTGCGGACCCAAGAGTTTGCCCTCACCACCGCCGAGTTCGACTTTGAAGCCGACGTGGTCGACTGGGCCAAGGCGGAGCTCTCTCTCCAGTGGGATAGTGCGGCCGACAAGATCACCGTGAATGAGGCGCTGATTACGTTCGCCAAGCCCTCAGTGCTTCCCCTCTACCTGAAGACAGGCCGAGGAATTATCCCGTTCGGCATCTCTACGGGCACCACGGTTGCGGCCAGGCTGGAAGAGTCGCTGACGCTTACCGGCCCGCTGACCGTGGAAATCTTCGAGGCCAAGGAAGATTATGCGCAGCTGGGCGTCAGGAGTCATGGGTTCAATGCGGGGGTCTATCTCTACAACGGCACCACCGATAACAAAAAGCGGGGAAAACGCCTCGAACACTGGGGCGCCACCATTGGTTATGTTCAGAAAGGCGACCTCCTGTCGTTCGATGTCGGTGTCGACTATATCGACTCTGTCTTTGATACCGATGGCCTGACAGCGGCCTTTCCGGAAATGCAAGCTCGCCCGAAGCGCTCGTATATACCCGGCATCTCCGCGCACGCCCGATTCGGCCTGTTGGGATTTTCGCTCATCGGAGAATACGATGGGGCCATTCGTACGACTCACTTTAGGCGATCTGCGCGGGATGTCCGCACCAGGCCCGAGGCCTGGCAGGTCGAGCTCGGCTATTCGACGCGGATCTTCGGTGTAAGGCCGTTCGCCGCGTTCAACTACTCGGGGGCCGCTGGGATGCTCGGAGCCGTTCCGCAGGCGAGACTGCTCGGAGCCGGCGGCACCTGGCTGACCGACAACATACGCGTCGGCCTGGAATACGCCTACGAGGAGGACTACCCCAGAAATCAGGGTGGCACGGGCAAAGTTTCCGACGCCTGGACTCTTCGGTTGACCTACGAATGGTGACACGAGGCAGCAGACGAACGGGGCTCGGCTAATCCTTCAACCCGACCCATTGCCCGCCCTCGACCCGTCGGTAGCCGCGGGCGAACATGCAACTCCGGTAGACCCGCGTGTTGACCGGGACGCCGACGAAGACGCCCCGCTGCGCCTCCAGCCCACACGCATGACTGTCGCGGTTGAAGTCCTCGACCGTGGCGTCTGGCTTGCTCCAGTGCTTCTCGGCGCAACCAGCCGCACCGATGGCCGTCAGAATGGCGAACGCCAGGTAACCGCGCGGGCTCATTGCTGGCCTCCTCGTGGCGTTTCGTGACCAGCGCGTAGTCCGTTCTAGCCGGCCGGCAGGGTGAGCTCCGCCCGCAGTCCGCCGAGGCCGGAGCTCCCGAGCTTCATGGAACCGCTGTAGAGCGTCGCCAGATCGCGCACGATCGCGAGCCCCAGGCCGGTCCCCGGCACCTTCTCGTCGAATCGCGCGCCCGGGGCCGGAGCATACCCCTGCAGCTCCCCCGGTAAGCCGGGTCCATCGTCCTCGATCGTGATCGTCAGGCGGCCATCGTCGTGACGGCTCGTCGCCGCGATGCGGCCACGAGCCCACTTGCAGGCGTTGTCCATCAGGTTGCCGAGCATCTCCTCGAGGTCCTGCTGCTCACCACGGAACACATGATCGGCCGGGATCTCGATCGCGAACTGCAGCTCGCGATCGACATAGAGGCGTGCCAGCGTGCGATGAATCGCCGCGACGGACGGCGCCACCGGCACGCGCGCTCCCGGCACGTCGAGGGATGCGGCGGCGCGCGCTCGGGCCAGGTGATAGTCGATCTGCTGTCGCATCGTGGCGATCTGGCCGCGCATCGCGGCGGAAAGCTGGGCGGCGCCGTCGACGGCGAGCCGATCGACCTCGTTGGCCAGGATGCTCAGCGGTGTCTTCAAGCCGTGCGCGAGATTGCCAGCCTGGGTGCGGCCACGAGCGACGACTTCCTCGTTGCGTTGAAGAAGCGCGTTGAGATCCTCGACCAGCGGCTGGGTCTCGGTCGGGAACGGCCCCTCGAGCCGTTTGATCCGGCCTTCGCGGATCGCCGCCACGCCGGCACGGAGCCGGTGGAGCGGCCTGAGCCCGACATGCACCTGGATCGCGACGGCGGCGACCAGAGCGACGGCCAGGACGCCAAGGGAGAGGACGAGCGTGCGTGTGAATGCCGCGGCTGCCGCGATCAGCTCCGTTTCGTCCGTGGCGGCGAGCACGCGATAGGCCCCGGGAACATCGGGCAACGTCACGGTCCGTTCCAGCGCGATGAGCCTCTGCCCCTCGGGACCGAGGATCCGGTGGCGGTGGATCCGGCCGTCGGGAGACGCATCCTGCGGCAGGCGGAGAGCGACGTCCCAGAGTGAACGCGAGCGGAAGATCGGCCCCTTCAGATCATCGACCTGCCAGTAGAACCCCGAATACGGCTTGCGAAATCGAGGGTCGCTCGGCTGATGGGTCAGGATGAGCTTTCCCGTGCCGGGGAGCTCCAGCGCTGCTGCGATTTGCTCGAGCTGGATCGCCAGCTCGGCTTCGAGCCGCTGTTCTACGTGGGCGCGGAATAGAGCCGCCAAGACTGAGCCGGCCGCCGCCAGGGCGAGCAAGATCCAGATGACGGCGCCGACGAGCAGCCGGAGGCGCAGGGAATTGACTGCGATCACCCCGGCTCTTCCAGCCGGTAGCCGAGGCCGCGGACCGTCCTGATGACGTTGACCCCGAGCTTGCGCCGAAGCCGAGCAACGAAGACCTCGATGGTGTTGGAGTCGCGGTCGAAGTCCTGGGCGTAGATATGCTCGACCAGCTCGCTGCGCGAGACGACCTGGCCCTTGCGGTGCATCAGGTAACGGAGCACCCGGTACTCGTGGGCGGAGAGATCGACGGGGGAGCCATTCACCGTGACCTTGCCCGAGCGGGTGTCGAGCGTCACGCCCTCACACGTCAGCTCGGTGGTGGCATGCCCGTGAGCGCGGCGGATCAGGGCGCGGAGCCGAGCCAGGAGCTCTTCGGTCTGGAACGGCTTGGCGAGATAGTCGTCGGCCCCGGCATCGATGCCCTGCACCTTCTCTGCCCAGCTGCCGCGCGCCGTCAGGATCAGGACCGGCATGGTCCGGCCGGCCGCCCGCCACCGCTTGAGCACCGTGATCCCGTCCAGCCGCGGCAGGCCAAGATCGAGAACGACGGCGTTATAGGGCTCGGTGTCACCGAGAAAATGCCCTTCCTCGCCGTCGCCCGCGCAATCGACCGCGTCGCCGGCGCGTGACAGCGTGTCCGCCAGTTGCCGACTGAGGACCGGATCGTCCTCGACGATCAGAATTCGCATCAGTCGGGCCGACGCCGCCGGGCGGCATCGGCCCCGCCGCCCTTGGCGCGAAGCAGCCGTGCGTCGCGGGCGTCGTACTCGAGCTTCACGATCGCCCCACCGGGCGCCAGCAGCTTGACCTTGTAGACCCAGCGGCCGGCGTCGTCGTCGTCGAGCTCGATTTCGAGCGGTGATCCGGTGAACTCCGCCTCCACCCGGTCGAGGATCGCCCGGAGCGACACGATCTCACCGGCCTCGCGCGCCGCTTTGGCACGGGTGTGATCATCGTCGGCCCCCGCCGCCACCGCGAGGGCGAGCACCAGAGCAAGGACGACGAGGCCCAAGCCGCGGTGATCGTCCATGCCAGATGATACAGCAGCCCCGCCTGAACAGAAGATGAATG
>QHSR01000037.1 GCA_003221635.1 Candidatus Rokuibacteriota bacterium
GACCGAGACGACCGCCAGGGCGAGAGCGATCGCGACGGTCAGGGCGGGTCGCGCGCAGGCGATCCGTACCAGCCGCCGGAGGGGCCGCCCGATTCGTGTGGCGAGCGGCACCTACTCGTCGCCGGCGATGAACCGCTCGAGCCGCTGGCGGGCGGAGTCGTCGGTCCACTGTTCCGGCGGCGACTTCATCAGATAGGCCGAGGGGGCCAGCAGAGCGCCCTTGATCCCGCGGTCGAGGGCGAGCTTGCAGGCGCGGATCGCGTCGATGACGACGCCCGCGGAGTTGGGGGAATCCCAGACCTCGAGCTTCAGCTCGACGTTGATGGGCTGGTCGCCGAAGCCGCTGCCCTCGAGCCGGATGTGCGCCCACTTGCGGTCCGCGAGCCAGGGCACGTAGTCGCTCGGGCCGATGTGAACGGCCTCGCTCGGCAGCTCGTGGCCGAGCTGCGAACGGACGGCGTCCGTCTTCGAGATCTTCTTCGACGCGAGCCGGTCGCGCTCGAGCATGTTGTAGAAGTCGGTGTTGCCGCCGAAGTTCAGCTGGCTCGTCCGGTCGAGCCGCACCCCGCGGTCCATGAAGAGCTTCGTGAGCACGCGGTGGATGATGGTCGCCCCCACCTGGGACTTGACGTCGTCGCCCACCACCGGCAGCCCGCGCTCCTCGAAGCGACGGCGCCAGTAGGCCTCGCGCGCGATGAAGACCGGGATGCAGTTGACGAACGCGCACCCGGCGTCGAGCACCTGCTCGACGTACCACTTGGTCGCCATCTCGCTGCCGACCGGCAAGAAGTTGACGACGATGTTGGTGGCGGTGTCACGAAGGGTTCCCGCGATATCGGCCGTGGAGCCCGGCGCCTTCTTGATCATCTGGGCCAGGTAGTGACCGAGACCGTCGTGCGTCATCCCGCGCTGGACGGGCACGCCGAGCGGCTTCACATCGGCGAACCGCACCGTGTTGTTCGGCGCCCGGAAGATCGCCTCCGAGAGGTCACGCCCGACCTTGCGCTCGTCGATGTCGAAGGCGGCGGAGAACTCGATGTCGCCCACGTGATAGCGGCCGAGCCGCGGGTGCATCAGGCCGGGGATGAATCGATCCTCCGGCGCGTTGCGATAGTACTCCACGCCTTGCACGAGGGCCGACGCGCAGTTGCCAACGCCGATGATCGCGACTCTCACCGATCCCACGGACGCCTCCTCACGTGTTGCTCGCTCGAGCGGGGGTTGATTTTCGGCCAGTCTAACACGCCGCGGCGAACTTGCCGGAAACTCGATCGCCTCGTCACTCGGTCCGCACGCCCTGCCGGAACCGGTCCCGGATGGCCGGGGGCGTGTGCGGAATCCGCGGGGCCGGCGACTCCGTCGCGGTGACCTTCACCAGGACGAAGTGCGGACCTGGGTTGACGCGCGCCGACCGCAGGGCCGCGGCGATCTCGTCCGGCATCGTCGCGGCCATCGCCGTGCGATAGCCCGCGCTCCGGGCGACGCGGTCGAGCCGGACCTCGCGCGAGAGCGACCGCTGGCCCCCGGTCGAGCCGTAGACCTCGTTGTCGAAGACCAGGTGGATGAAGTTGCGCGGGGCGAGGCTGCCGACCATCGCCAGCGTCCCGAGGCTCATCAAGAGATTCCCGTCGCCGTCGAAGACGACGCACGATTGCGCCGGCCGGACCAGGGCCAGCCCCAGACCGATCGCGGACGCCAACCCCATCGAGCCGATCATGTAGAAGTTCTGCGGCCGGTCACCGATGGCGAAGGACTCGCGGCACACGTAGCCGTTGGCGTGGATCACCGGCTCGTCGCCGAGCTCCTTGATGGCCACGGCGAGCGCGTCGCGCCGCGAGATCGCGGGTCGCAGCGCGTCGTTCGCCACGCTGGCCGTCTTCGCGGCGGGAGCCGAGGCGACCGGGCTCGTTCCCGCCAACGTGGCGGCGGCCGCCGCGCGCCCGGCTGGAGCCCAGCCGCCGGGGGCTCGCGCAGGCGTACCGCGTGGTCCGGTGGCCCCCGCGGGCTCGGCTTCCGCCGCGACGACGCCGGGCGGTGGGACCAGGAGGGCGACCGGTGATTCGCGCGCGTCCATCTCCCGGCAGGCCCACGCGACCTGCTCGTCGGCGTCGTGATGGTCGAGGACCTGGTGGGGGATACCGAGAAGGTCGAGGAGAACGGGCGAGATCTCGCCCATCAGGAGGTGCTCGGGGGCATCATGGCCGCCGAATCCGCGCCAGGTGACGATCAACAGCGCCGGGAGCCTGTACATGAGCGACAGGGACGCGAGCGCGTTGAGGCTGGTGCCGAGCCCCGAGTTCTGCATGACCACCACCGGGCGGCGTCCGCCCAGCCACGCGCCGGCGGCGAGCCCGACGGCGACGTCCTCGCGCACCGCCGGGATCCAGGGGGCCCGGGGGTGACACTCGAGCGCCACGATGAGGTCCTCGACCAGCGAGCAGGGGACGCCGGTGTAGAAGTCGAATCCGTGGCGATCGAGGAGGGCGGCGAGCTCGGCGCCGGACACTATGCGTCGCTCATCGCTGCGAGGTCCTCTTCTCCTCTTGGAGGAACTCTTCCTGCTTCGTCTTCATCTTCTTCACGAGCTCCTGGAACGACGAGGTGGTGATGATCTTGTTGAACTGGGTGCGGTAGTTGGCGATCAGGCTCACGCCCTCGATGAGGACGTCGTAGACGAGCCACCGGTCGCCGCGGAGGTGCATCTTATAGTCGATGGGGATTTCGGTCCCTTGCTTCGTCACCAGCCGCGTGCGGACGATCGCCCCGTCGGCATCGATGGACTCGCCGACGAACCTGATCTTCTCGCCCCCGTAGAGCTCGATCTTCGAGATATAGGAACGTTCGAGAAGGTCCGAGAAGAGCTGGACGAACTCGTCGCGTTCGGCCTGCGTCCGCGCCGCCCAGTGCCGCGCCAGCGACCGCCTGGCCGTCTCCGAGAAGTCGAAGATGTCGTTGGCAACCTGGCGAACGGCGGCCCGGCGATCCCGTTGCCGGCCTTCCTTCTTGAGCTCCGGGTCCTCCAGGAGCTTGACCGCCCGGTCGATCTGAGCGCGGAGCTGGTCGGTCGGCGCGCCCGCCCAGACCCGACCCAGAGGGGCGATGATGAGGAGCAGGGCGGTGGCAAGCGCGAGGGCGAAACGGGCCATCGGCGACCTCCTGGCCCTACACCTTGCCGAAGATGTACTTGGACAGCAACTCCTCGAAATCCACCGGCGCCTCGACTTCACGGATCTTGCCGTTCGGGGGAATGATCTTCTCGGACCCGCCCGGGCTGATCCGTATGTACTTTTCCCCGATCAGCCCCTTCGTCTTGATCGACGCGATCGCGTCTTCTTGAAGCTTGATCCCGGATTGGACGCGAAGCGTGACGCGGGCCTGGTAGTCCGCCAGGCCGATCGACTCGACGCGGCCGATCTCGACCCCCGCGATCTCCACGGACGACCCGGCCTTCAGGCCCCCCACCGACGGGAAATCGACGGTCACCGGATAGCCGCGGCCGCCGAGAAACGAGACCTGCCCGAGCTTGACCGAAAGGTACCCCAGCGCCACCATGCCGAGGATGACGAAGATGCCCACCGCGATATTGACGCGCGATCGCTCCATCAGCGCTCCTCCGAATTGTCCGGCTCGCCTCGGATGAACTGACGCACGACCCGGTTGGGCGAGGCCTGGATCGCCGCGGGTGGTCCCACCTCGGCGATCCGGCCTTCGTGCAGCATCGCCACCGTGTCGGCAATCTCGAAGATCTCGGGGATCTCGTGACTCACCACCACGGCTGTGAAGCGGAACCGGCGGTGGAGGTCCAGGATGAGGTGGTGGATGGTGTTGACCAGGACGGGATCGAGGCCCGTGGTCGGCTCGTCGAAGAACACGATCTCGGGCTCGGTCACCAGTGCCCGCGCAATGGCCACGCGCTTGCGCATGCCGCCCGAGATCTCGGCCGGAAACTTGGCGCCCATCCCTTCGAGTCCCACCTGGGTCAGAGCCGCCTCGACGCGCTTGGCGATCTCCGCCGTGGGCAGGCGCAGCTTCTCCCGGAGCGGGAAGGCCACGTTGTCGTGGCACGACATCGAGTCGAACAGCGCGCCGCCCTGGAAGACGACGCCGTAGCGGCGTCGGATCTCGTCGAGCGCGCGCCCGCGCAGGGACGTGATCTCGACCCCGTCCACGAGGACCTGGCCCGCGTCGGGGCGCAGCAGGCCGATGAGGTGCTTGAGGAGGACCGACTTTCCGCCTCCGCTGCGTCCGATGATGACGGTGATGGAGCCGGTGGGGACCTCCAGGGAAAGCGCGCGCAGCACCGGCTGGCGGCCGAAGGACTTCGTGAGCGCCTCGACCTTAATCATGCGGAATGATTGGTGACGATCAGGGGAGGACCGAGCCCATGAAATAGTCACAGACGAGGATCAGCACCGACGAGAGCACGACCGCCTGCGTCGTCGCCCGCGCCACGCCCTCGGCGCCGTGGCCGACGTTGAATCCCTTGTACGTGCAGACCCACGTCACGACGATCCCGAAGGACACGGACTTCCAGAACCCCGTCATGATGTCGTGCAGGTCGACGAACGTTTGCATCTCGCCGAAGTAGGTGCCCTCCGACAGGCCCAGGAGCTTGACCCCCACCAGGTAGCCGCCGAAGATCCCGACGACGTCGAAGATCGCGGTCATCAGTGGGAAGGTCACCAGGCCGGCCAGGATCGAAGGCGCGACCAGATAGCGCATCGGGTTGAGCGCCATCACGGTGAGCGCGTCGATCTGCTCGGTGATGCGCATGATGCCGATCTCGGCCGTCAGCGCGGACCCGGCGCGGCCCGTGACCATCAGCGCCGCCAGCACCGGACCGAGCTCCCGGATGAGGGAGAGGGCGACGGCCGGACCGAGGAACGCCTCCGAGCCGAACCGGACGAGCGTCAGGTAGATCTGGAGCCCGAGGACCATCCCGGTGAACGTGCCGGTCAGAAGGATGATCAGGAGCGAGCGATAGCCGATGTAATCGATCCGGTCGACGAACGCCCGGACCTTGAACGGTGGCGTGACGACGGCGCCGAGCGCTTCCGCGAAAAACGTGCCGAACCGACCGAGCGAATCGACGATGGCGATCGTCCAGCCGCCGACGGCCTCGAACGGGCGCAGCGCCGGCGCGAGCGGTCGCTCAGACATGCGCGCGGCGGTAGATTCCCAGCGCCCAGAGGGGGAAATACTGCGCGTACAGGTGGTACTTCAGGTAGAAGACCCTCGGGAAGCCCGTCCCGTTCCAGAAGGCGTCCTTCCACGAGCCATCGGTGCCTTGCGTCCGCAGCAAATAATTGACGCCGCGCTCGACGGCGGGGCCGCCCGTGCGCCCGGCCGCGAAGAGCCCGAGCAACGCCCACGCGGTCTGGCTCGGCAGCGATTCGCCCACGCCGGCGAACTCGTAGTCGTCGTAGCTCTCGCAGGTCTCGCCCCAGCCCCCGTCCTTGTTCTGGTGACGCTCGAGCCAGCGGACCGCGCGTTGGACGTATTCGTGACGGGGGTCCTCGCCGATCGCGGCGAGGCCGCGCAGCACGGACCACGTGCCGTAGATGTAGTTCACGCCCCAGCGGCCGTACCATGGCCCGTCGTGCCGCTGCGCGTGACGGATGAAGTCGATCGCCCGCTGAGCGGGCTCGAAGTCCTTCCGGTAGCCGAGCGTACCGAGCAGCTCGAGGCCGCGGCCCGTCAGGTCTTCCGTCGACGGATCGAGGAGCGCGCCGTGGTCGGCGAAGGGGATGTGGTTCAGGTACAGGCGATTGTTGTCGGCGTCGAAGGAGGCCCAGCCCCCGTCCCCGTTCTGCATGCCGAGGAACCAGCCGAGCCCCCGCTCCTTGGCCGCCCGCGTCGCGTCGGCGTCGAGCCCGTGCACCTTCTCGAGCGCCATCATGACCATCGCCGTGTCGTCGAGGTCCGGGTAGAAGTCGTTACGGTACTGGAACGCCCAGCCCCCGGGCTGCACGTGCGGCCGCTTCACCTGCCAGTCGCCCGGCACGAGGACCTGACACTCGATCATCCACTCGGCCGCGCGGCGCAGCACCGGATGGTCCTTTCGCAGGTCGCTCTCGATCAGCGCGTTGACCGCGAGGGCCGTGTCCCAGACGGGAGAGGGGCAGGGCTGATAGTGAATCGAGTCGCCGTCCTCGGCCGCGAGCGCCTCGATTTCCTTGAGCTGTCCCATCACGAGCGGGTGATCGTCCGGGTAGCCGAGGAGCCGCAGCGCGAGGATCGAATTCGCCATGGCCGGATAGATCCCGCCCAGGCCGCCGGGCACGGCGAGCCGCTCTTCGAGGAAGACGCGCGCCGCCTCGATGGCGCGCTTGCGCAATGGGCGCGGCGAGAACCGTTCCCAGATCTTGAGGCCGTCGTCCACGGCGATGAAGAAGCTCTTCCAGAAGAGCCCGCGCCAGGTGAAGGGCTCGGGCACGCGCGGAAATCTCAAGCTGGTCTCCTCGCGCGGCTCCGGCCACAACTCGTCGAGCGAGAGGGGCGGAGGCAGCCACTTCACCGGCTTACGGTCCATCAGGACCAGCAACGGCACCAGGACCGTGCGGGACCAGTAAGAGATCTCGTAGATGTTGAACAGGAAGAAGGGGCGCGGCAACAGCATGATCTCGACCGGCATCGTCGGCACGCCGTTCCAGTCGAACTCGCCGAAGAGGGCGAGCTGGATCTTGGTGAAGACGTCGGCCTTCGCCGGGCCCCCCATCTCGCGGATCCGCTCCCGGGCCGCCACCATCGCCGGATCGTCGACGCCGATTCCCGCCATCTTCAAGGCGAAATACGCCTTGATCGTCGCCGACAGGTTCGCCGGTCCCGCTTCGAAGAGGCTGAAGCCCCCGTCGGGGAGCTGCTGGCGTCTCAGATATCGCACCGCCCGCGTCTCGCGCTCGCGATTCACCCGGTCGATGAGATGGCAGAGCAGCAGGTACTCGGAGGTGATCGTGGTGTTGGCTTCGAGCTGACCGACCCAGTGGCCGTCAGGAGCCTGCTGACCCAGCAGATACGCCTGGGCGCGGGCGATTGCGTCCTGCAGGTCCCTCACGGGCGGGATGGTAACATGCTGACAGGACGACGGAAACTTTTCGAATGGATCTTCTCGTCGGTACCGTGACGCTACGCCCATACGTGTTCGCGTTCCTGACGCTGTTCCTGCTCGCGGGAGCCGCGGATCTCGGCTGGCGGCGCACGCTTGGATTCGCCGGGTGCGTCTGGCCGGTGGCCTGGCTCTCGGAATTCTCGTCCACGCGGATCGGCGTCCCGTTCGGGTTGTACCATTACACCGCCGCGACGCGCGGCCGGGAGCTCTACATCGCCGACGTGCCCCTGATGGACGCCCTGTCCTTCACGTTCCTCGCCTACGCTTCGTTCTGCCTCGCGCGGGCGGCGCTCTCCATCCGGCCCGCGCCGCGATCGGTCACGGCGGTCGTGACCGGCGTGCTCATGATGGCGCTCGACGTCGTCATCGATCCGCTCGCGGTGCGCGGCGATCGGTGGTTCCTCGGGCAAGTGTTCACCTACGCCGAGCCCGGGATCTATTTTGGCGTGCCGTTCTCGAACTTCGCCGGATGGGTGATCGTCGGCATCGTCGGGGTCGGTCTCTACCTGGCGCTGGCGTCCGGCGCCTCGGGACGGCGGGCCTGGCCCGGAGTCGCGTTATACTACGTCGTGTTTGGATTCAACCTTGCCATGACGATGTGGATCGGGGAGTGGCTCCTGGCCGGAGTGGGTGCGGCGATGCACGTCGCGGTCGCCCTGACCATCGTGTACATACACCGGAATTCCGGCGTGATGATGCTGGACCCGGAGACGCAAAGGATTCAGCGCGCATGAGCGTGCCCCTGTCTCAGATGTTGGCGGTGTCGTCCTATGTCATCCGGCAAAGGCTCGCCGGTCGGAAGCGCTATCCGCTGGTGCTCATGCTCGAGCCATTGTTCCGCTGCAATCTCGCCTGCGCCGGCTGCGGCAAGATCCAGTACCCGGCGCAGATCCTGAGAAAGCACCTGACGGTCGAGCGGTGCCTCGCGGCGGTCGACGAGTGCGGCGCGCCGATCGTCTCGATTCCCGGCGGCGAGCCGCTCATGTATCCGGACATCGGGCGCCTCGCCGCGGCGCTGGTGGCGCGCCGCAAATACGTCTACCTCTGCACCAACGCGATCCTCCTGAAAGAAAAGCTCGAGGCGGGCCTCTTCACGCCCTCGAAGTACTTCTCCTTCAGCGTGCACCTCGATGGGCTCCGCGCCGAGCACGACGAAGCCGTCTGCCGCGACGGGGTCTACGTCCAAGCGGTGGAAGGGATCAAGGAGGCGCTCGGGCGGGGATTTCGCGTGACCACGAACTCGACGCTCTTCGACGGCGTGAGCCCGCTGAGGATGCGCGAGTTCTTCGACGAGATGATGGACCTGGGGGTCGAGGGCATGATGATCTCGCCGGGCTACAGCTACGCCAAGGCGCCGGATCAGGAGCACTTCCTGCGCGCCCAGCGCTCTCACGACCTGTTCTCGGCGATGCTCTCGAATCCGAAGCGTCGGTGGCGGTTCAACCAGTCGCCGTTGTTCCTCCAGTTCCTCATGGGCAAGCAGGACTTCGAGTGCACACCCTGGGGCAACCCGACCTTCAACGTCTTCGGCTGGCAGCGGCCCTGCTACCTTCTCCAGGAGGGGTACGCGTCGAGCTTCAAGGATTTGCTGGAGACCACCCGCTGGGAGAATTACGGGCGGCGGAGCGGTAACGAGAAGTGCCGCGACTGCATGGTGCACTGCGGTTACGAGCCGACGGCCGTGCACCATACGTTCGCCTCGTGGCGCGGATTCCGCGATACCGTCACCGCCACGGTGACCGGCCGCTTCTGACGCCGGAGCCGGTATGACGAACGGAACCGCCTTCGAAGGATGGGCGCCCGAGATCGGGCGGGACGTGTCGCTCGAGACGGTGGTCGACCGGGCCTTCGACTACCGCGGCAACGTCACGCTGGTGAAAACCGACGGCTCCGAGACGGTCGGCTACGTGTTCAACCGTAACCGCGATGTCCCCCTCCCGTTCATCGAGATGTTCGACGTGAACGGCGCGGGGCCGTACACCATTCCGTACCTCGAGATCCGCGCGATCCGGTTCACCGGCCGGGACACGGCGGCGGGCAATTCGTACGCGGCGTGGCTCCGCGCCAAGGAAGCGGCGAAGGGCGCGATCCACTCCGAGAAGGACTCCGGCCCCCCGCGACCCAGGGACGCGTGACCCGCGTCCTCGTCGTCACCGCCGTCGATCTCGAGGCCCGTGCTCTCGCTCGGCACCTGGGCCTCGAGCGGGTCGCCGCGAGCGCGTGGCCGCATTTCCGGGCGGGCGCGCTCGAGCTGGTCTGCGCGGGCCCGCGAGCCGCCCACCTCGAGGCGCGGGCCCCCAGCGCCGCAGCGGTCTCGCTCGTCATCTCGGCCGGCGTCTGCGGCGCTCTCGCGCCGGATCTCGTCGAAGGCGATCTCGTCGTGCCCGAGGTCGTCGTGTGCTCGCCGGCCATGCGTCATCCCACCGCCGCCTTGCCCGGGCTCCGTCGCGCGGGCACCATGGTGACGGTGGACGCGGTCGTGGGGACGGCCGAGCTGAAAGCGCGCCTCTGGGTCGAGACCGGCGCGCTCGCCTGCGACATGGAATCGGCCCCGATCCTCGAGTGGGCCGCGACGCGCGGGCTCGCAGGCGCCGTCGTGCGTGGGGTGTCGGACACCGCGAGCCGGGGTGTCTCGCCCGATCTCGCCGCGGTGGTCGAGCCTGACGGACGCGTCCGTACGGCGCGGGCCGTGCGGGTGGTGCTGTCGCGCCCGCGCGCCATCTCCGAGGCGATGACGCTCCGGAGCGGGACGAACGCCGCGCTGAAAGCCGTCGCCGCCGCCCTCGGCAAAGTAGCCCGAGCGTGAGATCGGGCGTGTCGGAGCCACCAGCATGACCTGTCGCGCGAGATCGCGCGTATCGGAGCCGCCAGCATGACCTCTCGCGCGAGATCGGGCGTATCGGAGCCACCTGCATGACCTGTCGCGCCAGTTCGGGCGTGTCGGAGCCACTCGCTCCTGTGTCAGGCCACCCTCGGTCCAACCCGATCTCATGGCCCCCGCTACAACAGACGCCCTCGTGACCGGCGGGACGGGCTTCGTGGGCGCCAACGTCGTCCGCGAGCTGCTGCGCGAGGGCGGCACGGTCCGCGTGCTGGCGCGGCCCCACGGCGATCGCCGCGCGCTGGCCGGGCTGGCGGTGGACGTGTGCGACGGCGACCTCGGCGATCCGGCATCGCTCCGCCGGGCCGTTCAGGGCGCGCGCACCGTCTTCCACGTCGCCGCCGACTACCGACTCTGGACGCGCCACCCCGAGGCGCTGTACCGGACGAACGTCGAAGGCACGCGCGCCGTGCTCCAGGCCGCCGCCGATGCGGGCGTGCGCCGCGTGGTGTACACCTCGAGCGTCGGCGCGCTCGGCATCCCGAAGGATGGGACACCCGGGACGGAGACGACACCGGTCACGCTCGCCGACATGGTGGGTCCCTACAAAGCCTCCAAGTTCCTCGCCGAGCAGGTCGCCATCGGCTTCGCGCTCCAGGGGCTTCCCGTCGTGATCGTGAACCCCTCGACGCCAGTCGGTCCGTGGGACGTCAAGCCGACGCCGACCGGACGGATGATCGTCGACTTCCTCCAGGGCAGGATGTTCGCGACGCTCGACACGGGCCTCAACCTGGTCCACGTGCGCGACGTCGCGCGCGGACATCTCCTCGCCGCCGAGCGGGGCCGCGTCGGCGAGAAGTACATTCTCGGCAACGCGAACCTGACCCTCACCGAGATCGGGACCTTGCTCGCGGAAATCGCCGGGAGTCGAGCGCCCCGTGTCCGGATCCCCTACGCCGTGGCCTGGCTCGCCGCCGGGTGCATGGAGGTCGCCGCGCGCGTCACCGGCGGCGCGCCTCGAGCGTCGCTGACCGCGGTGCGTATGGCCCGCAAGCGCATGTTCTTCAGCGCGGCCAAGGCCGAGCGCGAGCTCGGGCTGCCGCGGACCGACGTGCGCGAGGCGCTCCGGGACGCGGCCGACTGGTTCGTCGAGCACGGGTACGTCACGCTCGCCAGGAAAATCGCGTGATCGGGCATCTGGCGGCCCGTCTGACCCGCAAGAGCCGCTCGAACTTCTACTACGCGTTCCTCGCGCTCCCCAAGCGGCGCCGGGACGCGCTGTACGCCGTGTACGCCTTCTGCCGGACGGTGGACGATATCGCCGACCTCGGAGGCGAGGGCGGCACCGATCGCGCGGACCAGCGGCGCGCGCTGGAACGCTGGCGTCGTGACGTCGCGCTCTGCTACGAGCCGGGCGGCCGCCCCGCGGATCCGATCGCGTCGCGGCTGGCGGAGGCCGTGCGAGCATTCGCGATCCCGCGCGACGCGCTTCTGGCGATCATCGACGGCGTCGAGATGGACCTCGACCAGGTCCGGTACGAGACCGTGGAGGACCTCTATCCGTACTGCTATCGCGTCGCCTCGGCGGTCGGCCTGTGCTGCATCGAGATCTTCGGCTATACGGATCCTCGCGCGCGCGAGTACGCGGTCAAGCTCGGCACCGCGCTCCAGTTCACGAACATCATCCGGGACGTCGGTGCGGACGCCCGCGCCGGACGCATCTACGTGCCGCAGGAGGATCTCCGAAAGTTCGGGGTGACCGCGGAGGATCTGCGGGCCGGACGGTACACCGACGAGTTCGTGGCGCTCATGCGTCACCAGGCGGAGCGGGCGCGGCAGTTCTATCGAGCCGCCCAGGCGAGCTTCCCGGCGGCGGATGCGCGCTCGCTCGTGCCGGCGGAAATCATGGGCCGGATCTATCGGGCGCTGCTGGAGGAAATCGAGGCGCGTGGCTTCCGGGTGTTCGACGGGCGCGTCACGGTACCGACGGGCCGCAAGGTCGTGATCGCGCTGCGCTGCTGGGCGGGGGCGCGGTTTGGCCCCGCCGCGCGCCGCGAGCGAGCGGCGTGAGAACCGCCGTCTACCGCGGCGCCGGCCGACTGGCGGCCGAGGACTGGCCGACGCCCTCGATCGGCGCGGGCGAGGTCCTGCTGCGCCTCAAAGGCTGCGGCCTCTGCGGATCGGACATCGCCAAGATCGTGCGCCGTCGCAAAGCGCTGAAGGTGTACGTCACGCCGTGAGGGCGATGGTGTTCCACGGGCCCGGCGACCTCCGCTGGGAGGAGCGTCCGGTGCCCGTGCCGGCGAGCGGGGAGCTCGTCCTGCGCATCGACGCGGCGCTGACGTGCGGGACCGACGTGAAGACGCTGCGCCGCGGCCACCCGGTGATGATCCCGACGATTCCCACCGTGTTCGGCCACGAGTTCGCCGGCACCGTCACCGCGGTGGGGCCCGGCGTCTCGCGGTTCCGCGAGGGCGACCGCGTGGTCGCGGCGAACTCGGCGCCGTGCGGCGACTGCCCCTCGTGCCTCGCCGGGCGGCCGAATCTCTGTGACGATCTCCTGTTCGTCAACGGCGCGTACGGCGAGTTCATCCTCCTGCCGGCGCGTCTCGTGTCCCGCAACGTCGTCCCGCTGACGGCTTCGCTCCCGGCCGAGCGCGCGGCCTTCGCCGAGCCCCTGGCGTGCGCGCTCCTGGCCATCGAGCGGGCCCGGGTCGAGCCCGGACAGACCGTGGTCGTGTTCGGCCACGGGCCGCTGGGTTGTCTGCTCGGCATGCTCGCGGCGGCACGCAAGGCGCGGGTCATCATGGTCGGGAAATCGGGCTGGCGATTCGATCACGTGAAAAAGCTGGGATTCGCCCGCTGGCTGGACGCGGCGACCACGGACAGCGTCGTCGCGGACGTCCGCGCCGCCGCGGGGGGGCGCGGCGCCGAGATCGTCATCGACGCCACCGGCAGGCCGGAGGTGTGGGAACAAGCTGTGGATTCGGTGGGACGTGGCGGCAGTGTCGTCTTCTTTGGTGGCTGCGCGCCCGGGACCACGATCCGTCTCGATACTCGGCGGACGCATTACGAGGAGCTGGCGCTCCTCGGCGCCTTCCATCACACGCCGGAGACGTTCCGTCGGGCGGTGGAGACCCTGGAGTCGGGTGCGCTGGTGCCGGACGGCCTCATCACTCACCGGATGCGGCTCGAGGAGGTCGGGCGCGCGCTCGATCTCATGGCGAAAGGCCAGGCCCTCAAGATCCTGATCGAATCATGACCCCTCGCTGGCGCGTCGTCGCGTGGGTCCCGCTGCTGGCTCTCAACGTGCTGACTCCGCCCGCATCGGCCTTCGATTCGAATCTCACCTTCGCGAAAGGCACCCGCGTGATATCGGCGGAGGGTAGCTACGGCGAGCAGTTCAACCTGCAGGGATTCGACGACTGGAGCAAGATCAAGTACTGGAATGTCGGCGTCCGCGCCTCGATCCTGCCCTTCAATCCGCTGGGCCCGAGCGTGCTCCACGGCGCGTTCGAGGTCGGCCTCGAGCCGCTCTTCCAAAAATACACCGAGCCACGGCCGGCATTCTGGAGCGGCCTGGTCGCGGTGTTCCGGTATCACTTCCTGTCGCTCGGGCCCTTCGTCCCCTACGCGGAGGGCGGCGCCGGCGTGGGCGGAACCGATCTGAAGGTCCGGGAGATCGACTCCAACGTGTCGTTCCTGCTCTGGGCCGGCCTCGGCGCATCGGTGTTCCTCACCGACTCGATCGCCGTCTACGCTGGCTACCGGTATGAGCACAACTCTAACGGCAACACGGACAAGCCGAATCGCGGCTGGGAGTCCCACGTGGGGCTCCTCGGCGTGTCATACTACTTTCGATGAGGCAGGGACCGTCATGAAGGCACCGATCTCCGAGATTCTCCTGGCCGGCCCACGCGGCTTTTGCGCGGGGGTCGAGCGGGCGATCGACATCGTCGAGCTGGCGCTCTCCGTGTGCCGGCCCCCCATCTATGTCCGTCGCGAGATCGTTCACAACCGTCTTGTCGTCGAGACCCTCCGGACGCAGGGCGCGATCTTCGTGGACGAGCTGGACGAGGTCCCGAACGACGCGACGGTGATCTTCAGCGCCCACGGCATCGCGCCGGAGGTCCGGCAGAACGCCGAGCGCCGCGGGCTGCGGGTGATCGACGCGACGTGCCCGCTCGTGACCAAGGTGCATCTGGAGGCGATCCGCTACGCGCGCGAGGACTACTCGATCGTGCTCATCGGTCACGAGGACCACGACGAGGTCATCGGCACGCTCGGCGAGGCGCCCGAGCGCATCTTCGTCATCGCCGACGTGGACGAGGTCGCGACGCTCGAGGTGCCGAACCCCGACAAGGTCGCCTACCTGACCCAGACGACCCTCTCGGTGGACGATACGCGCGACGTGATCGAGGCGCTGCGGCGCCGGTTCCCGAAGATCGTCGGCCCCTCGCGCAACGATATCTGCTACGCGACACAGAACCGCCAGGCGGCGGTCAAGCGGCTGGCAAACGACGTGGACCTGCTGCTGGTGATCGGCTCGGCCAACAGCTCCAACGCGATCCGGCTCGTGGAGGTCGCGCGGACGGTCGGCACCCGGGCCTACCTGATCAACGACCTGGGCGACATCCGTTCCGAATGGCTCGACGATGCTGACCGCGTCGGCATCACCGCGGGCGCGTCGACCCCCGAGATCCTCGTGACCCAAACCGTGGAGGCGTTACGGGGGCAGGGCGTCGCGGTGCGGGAGGTCCACGTGGTCGAGGAAGACGTGCGCTTCGCGCTGCCGCAGGAGCTCGCGCGGATGGCCGAGGAGCGCGGGATGACCTTGCCGGCGCGGACGGCGATGCGCCAGACTATTTGAAGATGGGGGTCCTCGACGGGCCCCCCAAGCCCCCCGCGCTCGGAAGCGCCCCGGCGGAAGCCGAGGCGCTCCTCGATTTCCCGATAGTCCGTGGGGGCCTCGACGGGCCCCCCCAAGCCCCCCGCGCTCGGAAGCGCCCCGGCGCAGCCGTGGCGCTCCTCGATTTCCCGATAGTCCATGGGGGGCCTCGACGGGCCCCGCCGGCCAGCCGGCGGAACGAGGGCGCTGCCTTTTTCTTGACGGATTTCGAGTGCGGCCCGAGAAGTTGCGCAAAGGTCGGTGCCAGGGGGCGGGGGTATCAGGCGCGAATTGCCGCATGTTCAGCGGGTCCGCGCGCTCGGCCGGCCGAATCCTCGACAGCGTAGCTCGGTCGGGTATGCAACATGGGTCAGTCACGGCGCGCCGCTCATTTCGCCTTCGGCCCGCGCGGGTCCTCCACTGTCTGGGGCGTCACGATCAGTTCGATGGTCTCCAGATTTGTGCCCGGAAGCTTCGTGTCGTTCGCCAAAACGGAATACGCAGACCCAAGATCAAGTCGTGCGGCCTGCCCTCTCGGCGACGATGTCGCATCCGCGCCGACCGCTGCGCACTGTGAGCGTGTACCCCTGGACCGCAAGGTATTCACGCACGCGGGTCTCAGCGTCGGGCTCCACGACCACGCTCTCCCCGATCCGCGGCGTGAGCCCCTTTGGCGCCGGCCACGACGAATGGGCACGACGCTGCCGCGGGACCCGGATAGGCCAGGGCGTCAGTTACTAGGGCCACCGGCCGAGTAGCGCGCGAGGGCGAAGTCAAAGGTGCTACTGGCATTGGAAGACCCCGCCACTACGATCTTCCCTTTGGGCTCGAAGGCGACGGCGTTGCCACCGTCCCCACCTCCGAAGTCGGTGGTCACCCTCCCACCCGTGCCAAAACTGATGTCCAGGGTACCGTCGGTGTTGTAGCGCGCCAGGGCGAAGTCACGGGCGCCACTGGCGTTGGAAACCCCCGCAGCGACGATCTTGTCGTCGGCCTGGATCGCGAGGCCGGTGGCCGCGTCGCGGGTCCCCCCGAAGTTAGTGGTCACCCTCCCACCGGGGCCGAAGTTGACGTCCAGGCTGCCGTTGGCGTTGTAACGCGCCAGGGCGAAGTCACGGGTGCCACTGGCGTCGGTAAACCCCGCAGCGACGATTTTGCTGTCGGCCTGGATGGCGACGTCGAGGGCCAGGTCGAAGG
>QHSR01000038.1 GCA_003221635.1 Candidatus Rokuibacteriota bacterium
CGGCGTGCTCGTCCAGCGCATGATCGCCGGCGGCCGCGAGATGATCCTCGGTGTCAAGACCGATCCCCTCTTCGGCCCGGCGATCGTTTGCGGGTTCGGCGGGATCTTCGTCGAACAGCTCCGCGACGTCTCGCTCCGCGTGCCACCCGTCGGCCCCGCCGAGGCGGCGGCGATGATCGCCGAGCTGCGGGGTGCCGCGATCCTGTCGGGCGCGCGCGGCCGCGCGCCGGCCGACACCGGCGCGCTGGCGGAGGCGATCGTGCGGCTGGGGGCACTCGCGGAGACACACCGGCAGACGCTCCGGGCGCTCGACATCAACCCGCTCCTGGTGCTCGACGACGGCCGCGGCGTGGTGGCCGTGGACTGGCTGATCGAGTTCGCGTGACAGCGAGGGAGGCAATGCGATGGGCTACGAGATGATCGCCTACGAGAAGACGGGGCCGGTGGTCACCCTCACGCTGAACCGGCCCGACACCATCAACGCCATCAACCCCCAGATGACGGCGGAGCTCCACGGCGCCCTGGACGAGGCCGATGCCGACGGCGAAGTCCGCGCGATCATCCTGACTGGCGCAGGCCGCGGGTTCTCGGCCGGCTTCGACAGCGCGCGCCGCCCGGACGGCCGATCGTCGCTCGACGCCACCGGCGTCGAGGTCGCCGAGTACATCAAGCGCTGGTGGGCGCGGGACCGCGACTCGGTGACCGAGCTCCTGCATCTCTGGCATCTCACCAAGCCGGTCATCGCCGCCGTCCACGGCTGGGTGATGGGCGGCGGGTTCTGGTACGCGCTCGCTTCGGACATCACCATCGCGGCGGACAACAGCGTCTTCGCTCAGCCCGAGGTCCGTCACGTCTCGAACACGACGTTCCTGTTCGCCGCGCTCGCCGGCTGGAAGGCGGCGCATCGCTACGCGTTGACCGGGGACCACTTCGACGCCGCCGAGGCCCTCCGCCTCGGCGTCATCAACGAGGTCGTGCCCCTGGCCGAGCTCCTGCCGCGCGCGCGGGCCCTGGCCGAACGGATCGCCCGCGTGCCGGAGCCCTCGGTGCGGCTCAACAAAGCGGTCACATGCTACGGCCTGCTCGCCATGGGGCTCGGGGCCGGCATGCTGATGAACGTGCCGTTCTCGAGCATGGCGCACGCCTCCTACAACGCCCAGCGCGCCGAGCTGATCGCGGCGATGCAGTCGGGCGGCCTGAAGGCATTCCTGGAGGCTCGCGACGGCGGCTTCCGCCCGGAGCCGTTTGGCCCCAAGTCGGCCCCGAAGTCGTGATGTTGCTCGGCGTCTTCACCCTCGCGGACCTCCCGGAGCTGCGCGAGGCGCTGCCGCCGCCCGTCGTTCCCGGGGTTGCCGTGAAGCCATATCGACAATCGGCGCTCGCCGATGGCCTCGTCCGGTTCGCGGGCGAGGCCGTCGCCGTCGTCGTCGCCGGCGATCCGTACAGAGCCGCGGACGGCGCGGCGGCCGTCGGCGTGGAGTACGAGCGCTCGGGGAGGAAATCGTTTACGACGCCAGCGGCCAGGTCCTCACCGGCACCCTGATGGACTACGCGCTCCCCCGCGCCGACGGCGTTCCGGCGATCGGAGTCGCGAGCTGCGACTCGCCGTCGCCGCTCAACCCGCTCGGGCTCAAGGGCACCGGCGAAGGCTCGGCGGTGCCGGGCCCGGCCGCGATCGCCAACGCGGTGGCCGACGCGCTCGGCGCCGGAGATGATGAAATCACCGAGGTACCGATCCGCGCCCGGGCGCTCGCGCGGCGATCGTGACGAAGCCCGTGTCCATCGGCGTCCACGTGCCGAGCGCCGCGGTCACAGCGCTGGGCTCCGGCGAGGACTACGCGGAGTTCTTCCGCCAGGTCGAGGCGCTCGGCCTCGACGCGGTGTGGACCGAGGACCGCATCTTCCACGCGGCGAACATGCTCGACCCCTTGATGCTCCTGGCGTCGGCCGCGGCGTGCACGCGCCGCATCCGGCTCGGCACCGCGGTCCTCGTCCTGACCCTGCGCAACGCCGCCGTCCTCGCTCGCCAGGTGTCCACGCTCCACCACCTCTCGGGCGGGCGGCTGGCGCTCGGCGTCTCCCTCGGCGGTCGGCCGGAAGAGTACCTGGCCCTCGACGTGCCGATGAAGCGCCGCGTGGCGGTCTTCCGGGAGAGCGTGACGGTGCTGCGTCGATTGCTCGCCGGACAGCCGGTCGACCACCAAGGTCCGTTCTTCCGCCTGGAGAACGCGACGGTCCGCCCGCCCGCACCGGTACCCCTGTACGTCGGCGGGCACGCCGAGGGAGCGCTGCGTCGCGCCGGGGAGCTGGCCGACGGCTGGATCATGGGACCGTTCGGCACCGTCCGGGATTTTCCCGGCGCATGGCGCATCGTGCGGGACGCCGCGCGCGCTGCCGGCCGTGACGCGGACCGGCTCGTCGCCGGCCGGCTCGTCTACGTCGCCGTCGACGAGGAGCGTGACCGGGCACGGGACGCGCTGCGAGCATTCCTCCACGGATATTACGGCCCGCGCTTCGCGAGCTCATGCTGGGCGTGCCGACGCTGGACATCGCGCACCTCCGGCGGGTGGCCGAAGAGGTGGCGCCGGTGGTGCGAGGCGCCGCGCCTGGCGATGCCGACACGATGCTGAAGGCGCTCTGAGCGACGGCAAGCTCGAGGTGTGCGCCATCACGAGGAGTGGGAGAATAGCGGTATGCGCTGGCGAGCGGTGTTTCTCGGCGCGGCCGTCATTCTGAGCGTGGGCTCGCTCCAGGCCGCGCTCGCCCAGGTGAAGTCGCCGCCAGGCGGGACGACGCCGGGGGGCGCCATCTTCGACCGACTACGGGACTCGACGACACGACCAGTGCCCCAGACGCCGCCACCGACCGTTCGCCCACCCGACATGCTGTGGGTGGCCGATCGTTACGTTCAAGTCCCCGGCGCCGACACTCCGATGATGGTGCCCGGGCACTGGGAACGCCGGCTCTCCGACCACGAGGTGTTCGCGCCACCGCTCACCGGCCGAACCCCGCAGGGCGACATCATCAACTTCCCGGCCGGCACCCGACCGCCCGTCGAGGAACGGCAGGCGCCCTGACCGCGAGAGCGGCGCGGCGCCGGAGATCTATGATAGGGTCTCCTCCGTGGCTCGCCAGCCCTCGGGCTGGATCGCCCGTCGCCCGGGCAGGGGCTCCATGTGTCGCGCGCTTCGGGACATCGTACAGCGGTCATCGCCGACCTGGTTCACGGCTTGGAGACGTACTTCGTGGAGCACCGGGCGTGCGAAGGCCTGGCGGGCGACATCGTGGAGGCGACCATCGACGGCGCGCGGTGGGGAGTGGCGTGCATGAGTTGCCCCGAGTGCGGTGTGCGCTGGGAGCGGCGACTGGCGGTTGACGCGGAGAGTTGCGGGGTGCGACATGGGTAAGCTCTCGCGACGAGTCCTCCTCGTCTCCTTCGTCGTCGTGGCGGCGTGGTGCGGCGCGGTCGGGGCGCAGGGTCAGCCCGACGGACAGCTCACGATCGCGTTCGACGCCTCCATCGCGCCGACCTTCCTCGATCCAGCCGAGACGCCGGGGATCGGCACGCCGTTCGTGTTCCTCTACGCCATGCACGACGCGCTGATGAAGCCCCTCCCCGGAAACGACATGGCGCCGTGTCTGGCGGAGTCGTGGAAGGAGAGCCCCGACGGGCTCGCGTACGAATTCAAGCTGCGCCAGGGCCTCAAGTTTCACAACGGCGATCCCTTCACGGCCGACGACGTGAAGTTCAGCTTCAACCGCTACAAGGGCGCCGCCGCCAAGCTGCTGCACGACCGGGTGAAGTCGGTCGACGTCCTCGATCCGCTGCGGGTGCGGTTCGTGCTGGACAGGCCGTGGCCGGACTTCCTGCTGTTCTACGCCACCCCGGCGACCGGCGCGGCGTGGATCGTGCCGAAGAAGTACATCGAGAAGGTCGGCGAGGAGGGCTTCCGGCGGCAGCCCGTGGGGCTCGGGCCCTATCGATTCGTCCGCCAGAGCCCCGGCGTCGAGCTCGTGCTCGAGGCCAACGAGCAGTACTGGCGCAAGAAGCCGTCGATCAAGACGGTCGTGATCAAGGGCGTTCCGGACCGCACGACGCGCCTGGCGATGCTGAAGACGGGCGAGGCGGACATCGGCTATCTGATGGTCGGCGTCGAGGCGGCCACTATCAAGGCGGACCCCAAGCTGCGCCTGGTCAAGGTGATTCCGCCGGCGGTCTGGTGGCTCGACTTCCCCGAACAGTGGAATCCCAAGTCACCGTGGTACGACCGCCGGGTCCGACTGGCGGCGACCATGGCGGTCGACAAACAGGCCCTCAACGAGGCCGAGCGCCTGGGCTTCTCGCGCCTGACGGGATCGATCGTCCCCAGCGCCATGGAGTTCGCCCTGCGCGTCGAGCCGTATCCCTACGACCCCACGCATGCCAAGCGCCTCCTCGCCGAGGCCGGGTATCCAAACGGCTTCGACGCCGGCGAGATCACACCGCTTCCGCCGTTCATCACCATGGGCGAGGGCGTCGCGAACTATCTGGCCGCCGTCGGCATTCGCACCCGCGTGCGCGGCATGGAGCGAGCGACCTTCCTGGAGGCGTGGCGGACCAGGAACCGGCAGGGCGTGTTCGTGACGGTCACGGCGGCGCCGGGCAACGCGGCCTCACGAATCGAGAACTTCGTCATCAGCACCGCGCCCTATGCGACCGGCGGATATCCCGACATCGACGACCTGTTCCGGCAGCAGGCGCCGGAGCGCGACCGTAAGAAGCGTGAGGCGCTCCTGCACCAGATCCAGCGGCTCATGTACGAGCGCGTCATGTACGGGGGGATCTTCGAGCCGGCCACGCTGCACGGGGTCGGCCCGCGCGTCGAGGAGCCCGGGGTCGGCTTGACCACGCAGCTCTACTTCACGTCCCCCTGGGAGGACATGCGCTTGAAGAAGCAGTAGAGGCCCGAAACTCTCGGAGGTGCGTGATGGCCATCATGCTCGACCACGTCATTGTTCCCTCGCACCATCGGCGCGAGTCGGCCAAGGTCCTGGCGGATCTTCTGGGCGTGCCCTGGCAAGAGCCGCGAGGCGAGTTCGCGCCGGTCTACGTCAACGACTCGCTGACCGTGGACTTTGCCGACCGCGAGCAGTTCGAACGCCATCATCTTTGCTTCCGCGTCAGTGACGCCGACTTCGACGCGATCTTCGCCCGCATCCAGGCGGCCGGGCTCACGTACCGGAGCCGTCCGCGTGGCGAGAACGACAAGCAGATCAACACGCGCCTCGGCGGCAAGAACGTCTACTGGGAGGACGGCGACGGCCACCTCTGGGAGATCCTCACGGTCAGCTACGCCAGAGCCGACTCCCCGCCGCTCGCCGCCGCCCGCTAGGCTCCCGCTCTCATAACCTTGAGGCTCCGCCGCCTCGCTCGGCCCGCCGCCACGTCCGAGCTCCTCACCTCTGCTAGAATTCGCGCAGCCGTCGACGAGGAGAACGCCGTGCCCAGATTCAACGAGTCCTATCTGAACCTGAACCAGAACTATCTCTTCGCGGAGATCAGGCGCCGGACGAAAGTGTTCGTCGACGCGCATCCCGATGTCCACGTGATCGACCTCGGGGTCGGTGACGTCACCCAGCCGCTCCCCCCGGCCGTGATTCGCGCCATGCACGAGGCCGCCGACGACATGGCGCGCCGCGAGACCTTCAAGGGCTACGGCCCGTATGTCGGCTACGAGTTCCTGCGCGCCGAGATCGCCGCGCACGACTTCGGCTCGCGGGGCGTCACGATCGCCCTCGACGAGGTCTTCGTGAGCGACGGCGGCAAGAGCGACAGCGCGAACCTCCAGGAGATCTTCGCCGCGGACAGCGTGGTCGCCCTGATGGATCCGGTCTACCCCGTGTACGCCGACAGCAACGTGGTCGCCGGGCGCGCCGGGCGCGCCGACGCGAGCGGCCGCTACGCGGGCATCGTGTATCTCGCCTGTACCGCGGACAACGACTTCCAGCCGGCGCTGCCCCACCGGCACGTCGACCTGATCTACCTGTGCTTCCCGAACAACCCGACCGGCGCGGTGGTCACGCGCGAGGCGCTCACCCGCTGGGTCGAGTACGCCCGCGCCGAAGACGCCGTCATTCTGTACGACGCGGCATACGAGGCCTACATCGTCGACACGCAAGTCCCTCACTCGATCTACGAGATCGCCGGCGCGCGCGAAGTGGCGATCGAGTGCCGGAGCTTCTCCAAGAACGCCGGCTTCACGGGCATGCGACTGGCCTACACGGTCGTGCCGAAGGAGCTGCGCGGACGCGGCGCCGATGGCCAGTCGACGAGCCTCAACGCGCTCTGGGCGCGTCGCACGGCGATCAAGTCCAACGGACCGCCGTACGTCATCCAGAGGGCCGCCGCCGCCGTGTACACGTCCGAGGGTCAGAAGCAGGTACGGGTGCTGATCGACTTCTATATGGAGAACGCGCGGATCATCGGCGGGGGACTCGCGGCCGCGGGGCTCACCGTCTACGGCGGCCGCAACGCGCCGTACATCTGGGTCCGCACGCCGCCCTCCGTCTCATCGTGGGATTTCTTCGACAGGGTCCTGGGGGAAGCGCACGTGGTCGGCGCGCCGGGCGCCGGCTTCGGCCCCAGCGGCGAGGGTTATTTCCGCCTCACCGCGTTCGGTTCCCGCCCGCAGACCGAAGAGGCCGTCGAGCGGATCAAGGCGCGACTGTGAGGGGCCCCCGCCCGGCCTGGGCGGCGCGGCGCGCCTGCGCGTTGGCCAGCGTCTGGGCAAGCTGGGCCGCGGTCGCCGGCGCCATCCGGTGCTTCTTGCCGAGCTCGAGCACGACCTGGAAGAGCTGCGAGTAGCGGACGATCGTCGTCCGCGCGCGGTTGACCTCCATGCGGCACAGGGGATGGGTGAAGACGATGATGGACTCCACCCAGCGCAGGGCCGAGGGGGCCAGGTCGGGATGCCGGTCGCTCAAGAAGTACCGCACCGCGCACGCGCCCGAGTTGACCTGCCGGCTGACGCTCTTCCGCACATATCCGTCGACGGACCAATCGTCGCCCCAGCATCGGATGTTCCCCGCGAACCGCTTCGTCTCGATGACCACCACCCCGCATGGACCGATCAGCACGTGGTCGATGTTGCCGTGCGCCAGGCCCAGGGTGACGTCATTGACGAGCCAGTAGTCGTCGGGCAGGCCGCGGAGCAGATCGACGACGAGTCGCTCGCCGAGGCGGCCCTTGCGCACATTGCGCAAGCGGCGCGCGACGGGCCCGCCGAGCCGGAGGGCCGTCAGCACGGCGACACACCCGGCTGCGAGATACAGCGGCCGCCCCCCGGGAATCTCGACGGCAACGATGATCCCGGCGCTGGCGAGAGCGAGGAGGCCGGCGAGCGCCATCCACAGCCGCTGCTCGCGGCCCTCCAGATAGCGCCCCCCGACCCGCACGAGCCGCATGTCAGCCCAGGCGCGTGACGATGGGTGGCCGGGCACTCATCGCCATCGCCCGCTTGGCGTAGTTGATGACCGACACCGCTCAGCCCCGGCCGAGGGCGCCGAGCTGCGTCGCGGCCCGGTCGAGCTCGATCCGCGCCAGTCCCGGCCGGGCGATGGGCCCGCCGACGACGAGGATCGTCGCGTGTCCCGACACGGATTCCACGATTCGCGAGATCAGACGGTGCGTCCCCAGTCGCAGGATCACCGACCCCACCCGGCCGATCTCCGCCCCCTCGAGCGCGCCGAAGAGATCACGCGCAAACTGAGCCAGGGGCAGGGGCTCGAGAGAGCCCGGCAGGAAGAGACAGACGCGGAACGAGCCCCCGGCGTCACGCATTATGGTCGGCGCCACCGGACCGAACGCGGTCAGCGAGCCCGCCAGGTCCCGCACCGACGACGGCACGACCGTCGCGCGCAGCGCCGTCTCCTCGCCCGGGCCGCTCGGGGCGTGCTCCCCGTTCCGGACGGCCCCAGGAGGCTCGCCGGCGGCGCTTCGCGAGAGCCGCTCGAGCCACGCCAGCGACGCGCGAGAGCCGACGGCGGTCACCAGCACCGCGCCGCTGTCCGGCGCCCCAAACGGAGTCAGCACGATCGTCGCCTCGGCCCCCGTGAGCGTGGCTTGCGTGACGGGTTCGGACAGGCGCGCATCGGCCAGGAACGGCACGACGCGAACGGCCGTTCCCACGACGGCGTCTTCGGAGAGCGCGGGCGCGACGACGGTGACGAGCGGCGTCCCGGCGCCGTCGCGCTCGCCGATCTCGAGCCCGTTCATCAGCGGTGCCAGGAGCGTGGCGATGCGTCGCGCCTCGGCGGTCCGGCCGTGATCCGACGGCACCGACGCCGTCTCCGTCCCCCGCCCGGATGCCGGAAGCTCCGGCGGGGGCGGAGCCTCGGCCTCTTCGAACTCCACCACCTCCGGCTCTTCGAGCTCCAGCACGTCGAGCTCTGGCGCTTCGAGGTCTGCCGTTTCGAGGTCCGGCGCTTCGTCAGCACCTCCGTCGACGGTCTCCGACGGCGGTGGCGGTACGTGAGGCTGGAAGGGTGGCGGAAACGCTACGATGCCGTGAACGTCGGCGGCCGGCGTGCAGAGCGCGAGCAGCTCCGGCGGGATCTGCGGCACCACCTCGTCGAGCGGGAGCAATAGCGATCCGTGGGGCAGGCGGCTCGCGATCTCGTCGTGCGTCAGCTTGAGCTCGTCGCGCGGAAATTGATCGGCGACCACCTCCCATTTCACTGGGGCCAGGCCCTCGCCGAGGTGCGGCAGGAGGAGACGCCGCGGAACGAGGAGCGAGACCCCGGGCCGGAGCGTGTCGCTCAACCCCTCCCGACCACGGACGAACATCTCGACGGGCAGCTGATCCGCGATCCGGTTGAACGGAACGCGGACCATCGGCTCCGTCCACTCCAGCGCGCGCTGCCGAGCGGGCGCGCGCCGCGGGGGCTCGACGGGCGCCGAGGGCACGGCAGGGCGCAGCGCCGAGGGTCCGTCGCGTGGCACGACCGGCGGCGCGGCGCTCCCAGGGCTCTCTGTACGGCGCTGAGGCGTTGCGGCGCGCGCCTCCGGGTGAGGCGACGAACGAGGCGCCAAGAGCAGAGGACGAAGCCGCGTCAACACAAGGGGCGCAGCGGTCAGCTGGAGCATCGTCACCGCGGGCGAACCCCAGAGCGAAAAGGCGACCGCCGCACCATAGTCGACGAGGTCCGGAATCACGAAGAGGGCACCGGTCGCCACGACGAGCAGCGCGTGGACCCCGCACATGGCGCCCGCCGCGCTCATCAGCCGCCCCAGCGCGAGAGGACGCACGCTGACGAGCCCGACGAGCACGTAGAACACCGGGGGGATCACCAGCGCCGGGATCACCAGCCCCGGCGAGGCGAGCAGCGGAGTGGCCCTGAGGCCGCGCGCGTGAAGCGCCAGCACCGCGCAGGCGTAGAGCTCGAGTCCGAGCGCGAGCTCGAGGCCCCACACCAGCTTCACCCTCGAGGCTCGAGGGAAAGGCATCACAGGGCCCGCACCAGCTCCGGCAGGGCTTTTCTCACGTAGTAACGGACCTTCCCGATCGCGCCCGTATCGCCGACCATGACGGCCAGCAGCGCCCAGGGTCCGACCGCCTGCAAGAGCAGCGTGCCCGCCTCGTACTCGAGAATCGTGCCCAGGAGCTGGCCTTGCCCCAGCTCGCGGCCGATCCCATTGGAGGCCTCGGCGAGACACGACGCGAGCGCGGCAGTCACCTCGTCGGCGTCGGGGGTGAGGTCGCCGGCCGTCTCGATGAGGAAGCCTTCGCGATCGGTGAGCACGACGAAGCGGACGCCCGGCGTGGCCGCGAGACCTTCCAGCCGTTCCTTGAGGCCGAGGGACGGCGCGGGCGCAGCGGGAGACCCGATCGGCGACGGCACGGGCGCAGCGACAGACGCGCTCGGCGGCGCCGAAGGCGCCGTCGCCGGGGCGGGTCCGCTCGCCGGCAGCGTCGAGCCGTTGGCTCGTCCGCCGAGGAGTCCGTCGACCTTCCGGACCAGATCGTCCACGCCGAACGGCTTGAACATCACCTCGTCGGAGCGCACTTCGGCAGCCCGCGCCTGCACCGTCCCGTTGTCGATTCCGGAGATGAGGAGCACGGGCGTCGCGCTCATCGCCGGGTGGGACCGCACGTACTGGCAGATCTGGTAGCCGTCCTTGTCCGGCAGGATCACGTCGCAGATCACGACGTCCGGACGGTCGCGCTCGAGCGCCTCGATCGCCTCGGCTCCGGACGCGGCCGAGAGCACTTGCAAGCCACGCCGCTCGAGCGCTTTCTCGACCACCTTCCTCACGCTCAGGCTATCGTCCACCACGAGGACCTTCTGCATCAGACGTCCTCCTAAGAGAGAGGGGCCACGGCCGCGTCCGCGCGGCCCTCGTCGATCCCGGCCGCAGCGCTGAGCAGGAGCTGCTTGAGGTCGCGGTGGATCGTTTTCACCCCGTCGGCCGCCTCGTTCTCCAAGGGATTGAAGACGAAGCTTCCGTGTGCGTCGCCGCGCGCCGCTACCAGGAGCGCGGCGAACGCTGTTTCGCCGATGAGCCCGAAGAACTCCGCGTGCACGACCCGCCCCCGGTCGAAGACGATGGCGCCCCGCCCCGACGGCAGCGTGACGAGGAGCTGGCCGGTCTTGCCCCCGAGCGCGATCGCCTGCGTGATATCCGGCAGGTCCATGACCCCGAGCGACCCGCGCAGGCCGTATGTCACCTCCGTGGGGGCGGCCGGCGACGTCGGCTCCCGCCGTGTGGCTGGTACCGGCGCGCGGGCCCTCAGAAGACTGGCCACCTCGGAGACGATCGAGGTGAGGGGAAGGTCTCCCGCGAGCGTCTGGTCCGGCTTCTCCTCCACCATGGCCGCCGGCGCCTCGTCACCCGGGCTTGCGAGCAAGAGAAGCAGCACGCCCGTCATCGAGGGATCCTTGCGGACGATCGAGCACAGCTCATAGCCGTCGATGTCCGGGACGCCCACACGGCTCACGATGAGGTCGGGGCGATTGCGCTCGAGCATCGTCAGCGCGACCGAACCGCTGGTCACGGCCGAGACGTCCCCGAAGCCGGCCTGACCCAGGGCCGCTCGCAGCGCGGCGAGGGTGCCGCGGTCGGGATCGATGAGCAGCACGCGCGACATGGCGCCCTCAGCTCCCCGTCCGTGCCGGCGCCGGGACCGTCAGGGACTCGATGAGCTGGACGAAGCTTGTCTCGTCCACCGGCTTGGCCACGTAGTGCTCGACCCCGAGCTCGCGCGCGAGGTTCACGTGCTTGGCGCCCGCGCGCGTGGTCAGCACCACCACCGGCAGATCGCACGTGGCCGGCTCCCGGTTGAGGTCGCGGATCAGCTCGTAGCCGTTGAGGCGCGGCATCTCCAGATCCGTGATCACGACGTCGACGGCGCGCTCGGCGAGCTGCTGGAGGGCCTCGGCGCCGTCGCGGGCGGCGACGACGCGAAATCCGGCGCGCTCCAGCATACCGCCCACGAACTTCCTCACGCTGACCGAGTCGTCCACCAGCAGCACGCTGCGCTTGCCGTCGGAGGCCGGCGGGGCGACGACGGCGCGCTCGCGACCGCTTCCGAACGCCAGGGGTGCCGGGGCGGCGACGCTCATCTCGAGGAGCTTCAGGGCATCGAGCAGCAGGATGACGCGCCCTTCGCCGGTGACGGTGGCGCCGGAGAAGGGGCCGACACCCTGCAGGAAGCCGCCGAGGTTCTTGATGACGATTTCCTCTTTGACGAGAAATTCGTCGACCGATACGGCCAGCGTCTTACGGCCGGTGCGGAGCGTCACGACGCACAGCGGCCCGTCGACGGCGCGACTCGGGATGCGGAGCGCGCGATCGAGGCGTACGAGGTCCACCTGCTCGCCCCCGACCTCGATCGACTCCGCGCCGTCCACGTACTGGATCTCCTCCGGGCGGACGTGGATCGCCGCCTTCACCGCCGGCACCGGAATGGCCAGCGTCTCTGGCCCCACCTGCACCATGAGCGCGTCGGAGATGGCGACGGTCAGGGGCAGCCTGATCCGGAAGCGGGTGCCCCGCCCCGCCTCGGTCTGAACCTCGATCTCACCGCCGAGGCGACCGACGTTCGTGCGGACGACGTCCATGCCGACCCCGCGGCCGGCAGCGGTCGTTACCGAGGCCGCGGTGGTGAGGCCGGGGAGGAAGATCAGATCCAGGATGTCGCGCTCGCCGAGCCGCGCGAGCGTCTCCGCCGTCACGAAGCCGCCGCGGCGCGCGGCCTCACTGACGGCTTCGAGGTCGATGCCACGGCCGTCGTCCGCCACCTCGATGTAGATCGATCCGCCCTTGTGCGCGGCGCCGAGGTGCAACGTGCCCTGGGGCGGCTTGCCTTGCCGGCGCCGCGTCTCTGCCGTCTCGATACCGTGGGCGATGGCGTTCCGCACGAGGTGGATCAGCGGGTCGGCCATCAGCTCCACGATCGTGGTGTCCATCTCGACCGTCTCGCCCCTTATCTCGAGCGCGACGCTCTTGCCGGCCTCCCGTGCCGCCTCCCGGACCATCCGCACGAACGGCGCGAAGAGGCGGCCGACGGGCACCATGCGCGCGCGGGTGATCTGCCCGCGCAGGTCGCCGCTGAGTCGCTGGACGCCGGCCGCGTCCTCGCGGACGACGCGCACGAGCCCGCTCAGCTGGAGCTGGATCTCGGTGAGGTCGCTCGAGATCTCGCCCACCCGGCGGGCCAGCAGGTTGAAGTCGTCGTAGCGATCGAACTCGAGCTCGGCGAACACGTCTCCCAGCGGCACCGCCGACGCCGCGCCCTGGTCCGACGGACCCGCCTCGGCCGGTAGAGGACGATTGGCGTACTTGGATTCGAACTCGGCGACGCTCTGGGTCATGCGTGATTGCGTGAACGACAGGAGCTCGCCGGCCTGCTCGAGCTGGATCAAGTGGCGTTCCAGCCGGCTCCGCGTGATCACGAGCTCACCAACCAGATTCATGAGCGCGTCGAGCCGGTCGAGGCTGACGCGGATGCTCGGACGGACCCTCCGCGTGCTCGCCGCGCGCGTCGAGCGGGCGGGCTCGGCGCGGCGCGCCGCGACCACCGGCTCGAGTCGCGGCGCCGCCTCGGCGGCGACCGAGTGCCGCAGCGCGGTGGCGTTCGCCGGCGCGAGCTCCGGCATGCTCTCCGCCATCGCCGGCGCGAGCCCGATCGGCACCTCGATCGCCGGCAACGCCGCGAGGAGCGCCATCGCCCGCTCGTAGGCGGCCGCCCGCCCGTCCGCCGGGTCCTCGCCGCTCCGCACGAGGAGCCGGAGGGCGTCGAGCCCGACGAAGACGGTCTCGATCGCCGCACGCCCGAGGGGTCGCCGATGCTCGCGGATCTCGCCGAGCATGTCCTCGATGCGATGCGCGAGGTCACCGATCATCCCGCACCCGACGGTGTAGGCGGCGCCCTTGAGCGTGTGGACCGCCCGGAACAGCGTCAAGACCTCGGCGTCGGTCGAGCCGTCGCCCTCCAGCGCGACGAGCGACTGAGCCATCGACTCCAGATGCTCGACCGCTTCCGGGACGAAGTACTCGAGAACCTCCGGCTGGTCGATGAAAAAGCGGTCCAGCTCGCCGAGACGCCGCGTCGTGTCGGCGCCCGGCTCGGGCGGCGCCGGCGGCACGATGCGATCGAGCGCCTCGGCGATCGCCTCGCCATCCTCGAGGCCGCTCGTGCCGATCACGTCGAGCGCGGTCTTGAGCGAGAGCGCCAGATCGGACAACGCCGCGAGGGCGCGCCGATCCTGGGCCGGTGAGGCCGCCGCTCGCTCGACCGTCTCCTCCATGGCGGCGGCGAGCGCCGCCACCTGGGGGAAGCCGCTGAGCGCCGCCGAGCCGCGCAGCCGGTGCGTCACCACGGCCAGATGCTCGAGCGTCGCCGCCGTGCCCGGCGTGTGGCCCAGCGCGGCGAGACCGTCCTCGACGGCGGCGAGGGTGTCCCACGCCTCCATCAGGAAGACGCTCAGCAGGAACTGCCGATCGCTGTCAGCCACGCCAGGTCTCCAGTCGATCGCCGCCTCAGGTAACCAGCTTGAACCGGGCGAGGCTCGACGTGAGCGCCTGCGCCACGCGAACCACCTGGTCCATCGTCTTGCGGGTCTCGAGGACGGCCTTCTCGGTCTCGACCGCCACGCCCGCGATGGACTGGACGGCGACCGCGCCGCTCTCGACCTCGCGCACCTGCTCCTGGGTCGTCTGCGAGATGTCCCGGGCCAGCGCCGCGGACTTCTGCGAGATCTCGCCGATCTGGTGCAGGCGCTCGCCGGCCTCGACGGTGACCTTGAAGCCCGCCTCCACTTCCCGCGTGCCCTCCTCCATCGCCACCACCGCCTGCTGCGTCTCGGCCTGCACGGCCTTGATGAGCACGACGATGTCCTTGGCCGCCTTGCCGGAGCGCTCGGCGAGCTTCCGGACCTCCTCGGCCACGACGGCGAAGCGCAGGCCCTGCTCGCCGGCGCCTGCGGCCTCGATGGCGGCGTTGAGAGCTAACAAGTTCGTCTGCGACGAGATGTCCTCGATGGTGTTGACGATCTCGGAGATCTCGAGCGAGCGGTCGGCGAGGCTCTTGACCTTCTTCGAGATCCCCTGCACCTCGCCCCGGATCCGCTGCATGCCGGAGAGACTCGCCCGCACCGCGTGCTCGCCCTTCGTCGCCGACTCGAGCGTCAGGTTGGCCGCCGAGGCCGACGCCTCGGCGTCCTCGGCCACCCGGCGCATCGAGCGGGTCAGCGCCTCCATCGCGTCGCTCACGCCCACGACCTCGCGCGACTGCGTCTGGGCGCCGCCGGCCGTCGCCTCCATAGCGCCGATCATCTCGGTCGCGCCGGTCAGGACCTGATGCGCCGCCTCGCGCACGCCGTCGATCAGGGTCGCCAGCTCCTCGACCATCACGTTGATGGCGTCGACGACGCTGCCGAGGACGTCCGAGGTCACCTGGCCGCGCCGGGTGAGGTCGCCCCGCGCGATCTCGGTGGCGATGTCGAGAAAGCGGGTGATGTTGCGCTGGAGCTCCTCACGCTTGCGCCGCTCCTCGTCGCGCTCCGTTTCGGTCTGCACCAGCGAGCGCAGGCGCACGACGGTGTCGTTGAACGTCGTCGCCAGCTGCCCGATTTCGTCGCGCGACCTCACGGTCACGAGCCTGGAGAGGTCGCCCTGGCCCACGCGCTCGGCGACCCGGACGACCTGCGTCACCGGCTTGGTGATGTGGTGGGCGAAGACCACACCGGCGAGGACCGCCAGCAGGGCGACGCCGATGAAGACGAGCAGCAGGTACTGGCCGGCCCGGGCCGCGGCGGCGGTGATGACCGACCGGTCCATCCCCACCCTGACCGTCCCCAGCTGGCCCGCGAGCACCGGCACGCCGATGTCGATGATCTGCTGGATCGCACCCGTGACCGGATCGGGATACGCGATCTCCCGCATCTGCTGCGGCGCCTCTCCGGGCACCAGGTTCTTCTCGACGATGCCGGCCGGCACCAGCGGCGAGAAGGTGTGGGCGACCAGCGTCTTGTGCGGGTCGTAGACCATGACGTACTTCACGCCGTTGATCGCGCCGAACTGGTCGACGATCCCCTGCACGGTCGATGCGTCGCGCGTCAGCAAGAGGTCGACGCCGGAGCTGGCCAGGCTCCTCGCGATGGCGGTGCCCTTGGAGGTGAACTCCTCCGTCAGGTTCGTGGTCAGCGCCCGCACGGAGATCCACCACGTGATCGCCGCCAGCGGAACGAGGGTCACGGCGAGAAACAGGATGATCTTCGTGAGCAGACCGAATCGCAGGGCGCGTTGCTTGTTCATACCTTCACCGCGGCCGCCCAGTCCGTGATGGGGGCCCACCGTCCGTTCACCACACTGGTGAAGTACACGTTGTCCAGCCCCTGGTGCCGCTCCGGGCCGAAGGTGAGGGGCGCGCCGATCCCGAGGTCGAAGCTCTTGAGCGACTCCAGCGCCTCGCGGAAGCGGGCGCGTGTCGGACTCGGTCCGGCGCGGCGCAGCGCCTCGACGATCACCTTGGCGTTGACGAAGCCTTCCAGGCTGCGGAAGCTCAGGCGCTCGGGCGCATGCTTGGCGTCGCGCAGCGCCTCGGGAACTTGTGGATTGTGCTTGTCCATCAGCGCGCGGTACTGGGCGACGCCGGGCAAGCTCGCCTCGTCGTAGCTCGGCACCACCTGCGAGTTGATCAGCGCCTGCGTGTAGTCGCGCGCGGTGGCCTGGCCGTGCTTGAGGAGCAGGTTCAGCATCGCCTCGCAGCCGACGAACGAGACGTTCGAGATCGGCGCGGTCCAGCCGAGGTCGCGCGCGGTCCGGACGAACGCGCCGCAGCCCTGGTAGGAGCCGGTGCACAGCACCACGTCCACGCCGGCCTGGCGCAGCGCCTGCACGGCCGGGCTCATGTCGTCCTCGAACTTGTCGTGGCGGCGGTACGTCGCCTCGGCGACGATCTTGGTCCCGCGCTGCGCGAGGCCGCGGGCCACGCCGTCGGTTCCGCTGCGGCCGTAGGCGTCGATCTGGTAGTAGACGCCGAACTTGCGGGCGCCGGCCTGCCAGAACCGGTCGACCAGGGCCATCATCTCCTGGCGGTAGGAGGCCCGGATGTTGAAGACCTGGTCGGTGTAGGGCTCCTCGCGCTGCGGCTGGGCGCCGGTGAAGTTGCCGACCAGGATCACCTGGCGGTCGGCGTAGCGCTTGATCACCGGCAGCGCGCGCGTGAGCGTGGGCGTGCCGACGTAGTTCGAGAGGAAGAAGACCTGCTCCTTCTCGACGAGCTCGATCGTGTTCTTGATGCACGGCGTCGGCTCGTAGCCGTCGTCGAGGGCGACCACCGAGATCGTCCGCCCGTGCACGCCGCCACGCTGGTTGACCTCGGCGTAGCAGGCTTGCGCGCCGCGATAGAGCTCGATGCCGAGGCCGGCGGAGGGCCCCCGGAAGGCGGCGCTCATGCCGATCTTGATATCCTTCGGGTTCACGCCAGGGGCACCGATGGCCCGCGGCTCCGGACCGCTTCGGGCGGGCGCCTGTGCCCACGCGGGCAGGCGGTCCCGGCCCAGGACGCCACCGACCACCGCTCCGGACAGGACCTGGAGCACCATCCGCCGTTGCATCGTCATCCCTCCTCCCGGCGCTCCTCTCGGAGCGCGCGCAGAAGCCTGGCCGGATCGAGCAGCGGAACGAGGCGCTCGCCGTCGGGCAGGAATCCGAGCGCCCACGGGGCGTAGGGCTCCGGGCTCGACTCGTCGAGCGGCGTGATCCCGCCGAACGCCTCGAGGCTGACTTCCTCGTCGATGACCAGGGCCACCTCGAAGCCCTCCGCCTCGACGATCAGCGTCGGGATCTTGCGCCCGCTGCTGCGCGCCGACAGCCCCAGCACTTCGCGCGGGTCGGCGATAGGCACGACTTCGCCGCGCAGATTCGCCACGCCCACGAGGTGCCGCGGGGCCAGCGGGACCGTCGTCACTTCCTCGAAGATCGCCACCTCCCGCACCTGGGTGACGTCGATCGCGAACGGCTCGCCGGCGAGCGTGAAGACGCATGCCCGAACCGCCGCGGAGGTGTCGAGCAGACTCGTCGTCATCGGAGGAACCGGCGGACCATCGTGAGGAGCTGCTCGGGCGTGAACGGCTTCGGCAGATACTCGTCCGCCCCCTGGCGCATGCCCCAGACGCGATCGCTCTCCTGGTTCTTCGAGCTGACCACGACCACGCGCGTCTGCTTGATGCGCTCGTCCCTGCGCAGACTGCGGAGCACCTCGAAGCCGTTCCGCTTCGGCATCACGATGTCCAGCAGCACGACGTCCGGCCGCTCGTTGACGATCTTTTCCTCCAGCTGGTCGCCGTCGAGATACGTGAGCACGTCATGACCGACCGACCGGAGAATCGTCTCCATCACCTGGAGCTCCGAGTACGCGTCGTCCACAACCATTACCTTGGCCATCGGGCGCAGGCCTCTCCTGTGTGGCGTCTTGCCTTCGTGTCCGCCATATGTGCCTCGGTGCAACCCATCTGCCAGGGTTAGAGTCGGTGGGGCGCGGCTTTAGGCTCGAACAAACGCGGCGGTAAGGCGACTTGGCCTAGCAGCGGGCCTCCCGTCGTGACAACTGGTCCGTTTGCAAGACAAGTTCTGTCATAACCGTGCCGTGCCACCCTGGCGCACTGATTGTCAGGGGCGCGACGGCTCAGACGTCGTCAGAGGCCGCGAACGTGGCGAAGAGTTTGAAGATCTTGGAGGTCGAGCGTTAAGGTCTTCCGGCAGGCTCCATACGACGCTCCGAGAGATGGGCACGGCCCGGACCTCGTTCGTGCGGGTGCTCGCACTCGAGCCGACGCACCCGCGAGCGCTGCTGGGCCTCGCGCGGATCGCCCGCGGGCAGGCTGATCGGCCGCCGATAGTTCTTGCTCGTTTCGCGGGGCCTTGGGAGTAAGCTTTACCCTCACCAAACCAAGGAGACCCCGTATGGTTTCGTGAAGACCCGACCGTGCAGGTGGTCGTCGACCGTCGGTTCACTGACCGGCGCGTGCAAGACGGCGCACACCGACCAGAGCGGCGCAACGGTGACCGGAGGATCCGGACCGACGCGGACGCCGAGCTTCGGCGCGACCGATGGATCGCGGTTCCCCGCACCACCGCGAAGATCGACTTTCACGACCCCGATGCGAAGGCGATCCTGTTTCTCTGCTGCAGTCAGCACGCCGTTCCCTGTCAGGGATGTCAGGACACCTACCGGCTCGGCTGGATCACGAAAACGGATCTCGCGGTGTTCCCCTGCCCAATGTGCGGTAGCGACCTGACACAGGTCGTGGTCGCTCACACCCAGACCTGCTCGTACTGGGTCAACCGCGGAACCGAAGGAAAGAAACCCCTGACTCGCGTCGGCGCCAGCGGGACGCCGGCCCAGGCGGCGACGGGATAGCCGGGCGAGGAATCGTCCTCAGCTCTTCCTGAGTCCTGCGAGCAGCCTGTCCGGCTCGTGGACGATTCCGCGCGCGATCACGCGCTCGATCCGCCGGATGTTCCGAATATCGGCGAGCGGGTCGGCGGCCAGGAGGAGCAGATCGGCGGCGCGACCGGGCGCGATGGTGCCGAAGACGTCGCGCTTGCCCAGCCGTTCGGCGGGGCGCCGCGTCGCCGCCATGATCGCCTCCATCGGAGAGAGCCCGGCCCGCACCAGCAGCTCGAGCTCCCGGTGCAGCGAGAAGCCGGAGACGATGGCCACGTTCGGGCAGTCGGTTCCCGCGAGAACCACTCCGCCCGCCCGCTGGAAGCCGCCCACGAGCGTGAGGATGTTGTCCCACGCGCGCCGCATCCGATGCTTCGCGGCCTCGGAGGCGCCGACGGCGGCGTCCCGGCGCTCCGCCCACCGGGCGGTCAGCTCCTTCGCCACCGGCGCTGGCAGAAGCGGCAGCAGTCGCGTGCGCGCGGGGTCGTCCATCGACGTGTCGCCGACATCGTCGCCGATCGCGCCGGGGCGCGCGGCGTACAGGACCAGCGTCGGATCGAGAGCGGTGCCGGCCGCGATCAAGCCGTCGTAAAGACGGCGGACCGCGTCGGAGCGCGGATCGAGATCGCCGAGCCAGCGCCAGAGCCAGCCGCCGTACTCGAAGGGATTGAGCTTCGCGGGCTCCGCGAGCCAGAACCCTTCGGGCGCGAGCTGGCCGAAGACATTGACGTGCTCGACCGAGTCGACGCCGGCGAGCGCGGCCTCGGCGCCCCAGGTGGCGTGCTGATGCATGAAGACCGGCAGGCCGCGCGCGTGCGCGCGCGTGCAGGCGCGGCGCGCCGTGTCGGGGCGCACGGTGACGTAGAGCTTGATCCCATCCACACCCGCATCCGCGAGCGCGTCGACTTCGGCTTCGGTGCGCGCCGCGTCGAACCGGCGGCAGAAGCCGGCGAACCCCGGGTACGTCTCGCCTTCCTCCAGCATCGGCCCGGTGAAAAGGATCCGCGGCCCAGGCCGGGCTCCCGAGTCGACGAGCGCGCGATACGCCGCAACATCGTGAAGCTGACCGCCGAGATCGAGCACGGTCGTGACGCCCGCGGCGAGGAAGATCTCCGGGTGCCACTCGTCGGGCGAGTGCACGTGGACGTGCATGTCCACGAGCCCCGGGGTGAGGAACTTGTCGCGAGCGTCGATCACTGTCGCGCCAGGCGGGAGGGGCGTCGTCCTCGCGAGACCGACGCCGGCCACCTGGCCCTCATCGACGATGACCGTTGCGGGCTCGCCCGGGACGCGGCCGCTCCCATCGATCAAAGTGGCTCCGACGACCGCGATCACGGGGGTTTTCTACGCGCCTGATAAATCAATATTTTCAGTGTCTTGAATAGCAATTGCCTGATCTTACTAACAGGGTTATCCACAGCGGTGCATAACCTATGCGACTGGGGATATAGAGAAGAAGTAGTAGCGCAGGGCTCCCTCATCTCAGCGAGCGGATGCGACCTTTCCGACCACCCGGAGCACTGACTGAGACTCGATAGGCTTGGCGGCCGGGATCCGTGGGAGCCGAACGATGAACTCGCTCCCGCGCCCCGGCCCTTCGCTGAAAGCCTCGACCCGGCCGCCGTGCAGCTCGACCAGACGGCGGACAAGCGTCAGGCCGACACCGAGGCCGCCCTGCGCGCGATCGAGCCGGCGCTCACCCTGCACGGGCAGGTCGAACATGTGCGGCAGCAGACTGGGCGAGATGCCGATCCCGGTGTCGGCGACGCCGATGACCGCCTCATCCTCCTCGCCGGCGACGCGAATGCGGATGGTGCCACCGGGCGAGGTGTACTTGACCGCGTTCGTGATGAGATTGGCGACGATCTGATTCAGTCGCGTCGGGTCGGCATTCGCCCAGACCGGCTCGGCGCGAACGTCGACGACGTGGCGCTCGAGCCGGCCCGTGCTGGCCAGATTGCTCACCGACTGCTGGACGCTGGTCGCCAGATTCATCGGCTCACAGGTCAGGACGATGTCTCCGCCGGTGACGTGGGCGATGTCGAGGAGATCGTCGACCAGCCGGCCGAGATGCGTGATCTGATGGCGAATCGCCTCGCGCGCGCGCATCGCAACGTCGTCGTGGCCTCCGATGCGATCGAGGATGCTGACGGCGCTGATGATGGCCGCGAGTGGATTGCGCAGCTCGTGGCCCAGCATCGCCAGGAACTCGTCCTTCGCCCGGTTGGCGGCTTCCGCCTCGGCCCGCGCGATGACCATGACGGACACCGTGCCCATGAAGACCTGCAACAGCAGGAGCGCCTCGTTCGCCGTGGCGGTCGCGAAGGGCCCGAAGCCGCGCAGCGTCGCCCAGATCGCGATGCCGGACAGGACGGCGACGAGCATTGCCGCCTCGCGCTGCCGGAACCGAACCGCGGCCCAGACGAGCGGCGGCGTGCACAGGAATGTCAGGGGCAGCGTCATGAGCCCGAAGTGCGTGAGGCCCTCACCGAACACCGCCAGCCCGATGAGCGTCGTGGTGAGCCACAGGGCGGCGACCTCGAGCAGACGGCCCCGCGACACGTGAGATCGCCAGTCGCGGACCCAGAGGATCAGGAGGGGACCGAAGATCAGCGCGCCGGTCACGTCACCGAGCCACCAGGTAAGCCAGATCTGGTCGAAATCGGGCCACGTCGCATAACCGCCGAGTGCAAGGCTGGCGACGCCGACGGTCGCGCTGACAGTCGGGCTCAGCAGACCGGCGAATCCGGCGAACTTGAAAACGTCCTGGCTACGGTCGAACGCTTGCGCGCCGTTGGCGTACCGATCGACGAGGTACGCGGCGAGCAGCGCTTCCAGCGTGTTGCCCACGCCGATGCCGAGCGAGGTCGCCACCGATCCGGCCGTGGTGATGTTCACGCAGAACGCGCCCGCGAAGATCGCCGGCCAGACGCGATACCCGAGCGTCAGGAGCGCCGCGAGCGCGATCCCCGTCGGAGCCCAGACGGGCGACGCGCTCGCGTGGACGACCGCCAACGAGAGCCCAATCTTGCCGAAGATGACATAGAGGCCGAAGACTGCGGCCAGCGTGAGCGGATATTTGCGATCGGCGAGCATAGGCGACGCTGCGTGCTCTCGTTACGGCTGGGTCCGTTAGGAGAATCTCGACCCGGTGGTCACAAGGCGCTACTCTGGCCCTGCTCCGAGGCGAACGCAAGCCCAATCGCGCGGGGAGGGCCTCATGACGCACAGCCGCGACCACATCCTCACCAGTCATGCGGGAAGCCTGCCACGCCCCGACGACCTGATCGAGGCGAACCGAGCGCGCGAATCGGGCGGGGCGACCGACGAGCGTCGCTTCCAGGAGCAGCTCCGATCATCCGTCGCCGACGTCGTGCGCCGCCAGAAGGACCTTGGCACTGGCACGGTCCGCACACGACCGACATCCCGATGCGCGACATCGTCGACGTCATGCTGGCCGTCAAGTGCCGCGCCTACTCGTTCGAGGCCGGCAACGTGCGCCACGAGCACGAGTGGAAGGTGTGGCGGGACGTGAAGCTACCTGACGGCAAGCTCATCCTGCCGGGCGTCGTGAGTCACGCCACCAACGTGGTCGAGCATCCCGAGCTGGTGGCCGAGCGCATCCGGCGCTTCGCCGACCTCGTGGGAAAAGAGCGCGTCATCGCCTCCACCGACTGCGGTCTCGGAGGCCGCGTGCATCCACAGATCGCCTGGGCGAAGCTGGAATCGCTCGCGCATGGAGCGGCGTTGGCGACGCGGCAGCTCTGGCGGTGAGGGACCGGGCCGGACACGCCGGCAGGGTTCGCCCCGGTCGCCGCCAGACGGCCACGACTTGACCGTGCCGCTCGAGGAGCGCACACTCCGATACACGAAGAGGGCATGGTATGAAGAACGGCCCGATGGTCGTCAGCGCCGTCCTGGCGCTCGCGGTGGGCGGGATGCTCGCGCCGGCCGGCGCCCTCGCCCAGCGGCCGAACGGGGCCGTGGCCGGCGGCCGCGCCATGGGCAGCGGACGCCCGGCCGTGTCGCAGCAGCAATCGTTCGCAAACCACCATCATCATCCGTTCGTCGCGCGGCCATTTGTCCGCCCCTTCGTCCGGCCATTCTTCCCGTTCGCGATCGTCGCCACCGCTCCCGCCGTCGTCTACGCGGCGCCGCCCGCGTATTACGCGCCGTACTACGCACCGCCGGTGTCCTACGCCCCACCGGCCTACTACGATCCGCCGACGACGTATTACAGCCCGCCGCCGCGCGGGACGGTCTCGATCGCGCCCGCTCCGACGGAGAGCGTCGTCCAGTATCCGCACGGGCGCTACGAGCTTCGGGGCGATGGAATGACGGTGCCCTACCGGTGGCTGTGGATCCCGAATCCACCGCCGCCTCCGCCCGTCGCGCCACCGCCACCGCCGGCCGAGCCGTCTGCCGCACCACCAGCGGGCGCGCCTTCGTCGACTGGCCCGTCCCCGCAGCGCCAGAGCCAGCTCTACCGCTGGACCGACGCTCTGGGCGTGGTCCACTGGACGGATCGGCTGGACGCGGTCCCGGAGCAGTATCGCTCCCGGGCGAAGCAAAGCCCGGTCTCCTGAACCGGGCCGCGCTCGCGTGACTCGCTACCGGCTCAGAAACTCGCGCACCGCGCGCGCCACCGCCGCGGGCTGCTCGAGATGCGGCGCGTGGCCGGCGTCAGAAACCGTCTGGACGCGGGCGTCCGAGAGTCGCCTGACGAACTCATCCGCGTAGACGGGCGGCACCAGACGGTCCTCCTTGCCCCAGACGAGCAGGGTGGGCGCCGTGACGCGATGGATCCGCTTCTTCAGCCCCTTGTCCGGGATGGGCCAGATGAATTTCCCGGTGGTCCCCATGGCCCACACCATCCGCACCCGGGCCGCGGTCCCCGCCGCGTCCGGCTCCTCGGACCGCGGGAACATGCGGCGAGCGGCCTCGCACTCGGGATCGCGGAAGATGTGACGGCGCAGCTCGCCGGGCTCGAGCAGCATCCAGTTGACGATGCGATCGGGGTCGCGCCAGAAGCCGAGCGGGGCGATCAGCGCCAGGTGCCGGGCCCGGCCGGGATACGCCGCGGCCAGCTCGCAGGCCACCATGCCGCCGAACGAGTGGCCCACGAAGGCGGCGGCGCTGACCCCAAGGGCCTCGAGCAGCTCGTCGTAACAGAGCACGAGATCCCAGAGCCCGTCGAGGTGATAGACGTCGTCGTGCGCGTCCGGCGTCGTGCCCGGGTGCTCCGGCGCCAGAACGGTGAAGCTCTCGGCCAGCGCGTCGAGAAACGGGTCCCACGTGAGTCCCCAGGGACCGTGGAAGAACACCAGCGCCGGGCCGCGCCCCTTCGAGAGGACCCGGATGCGGACACGGCCCTGCCAGACCGAGACGGTGCGTTCCTGCGTCTCGCTCACGTGGCTCGTCTGGACACGGGCGGTCATGCGCCGCCCGCGGCGATGCCCGCGGCCGCCGGCACCGTGGGCTGTCGCAGCCGCTCGGGCCACCAGTGATTCACCCAGGGTGTGTCGTCCCAGACATCGCGGAGGCCCGGCAAGACCTCGCGGCCGAAGAGCTCGATGTTCTCCAGGGCCAGCTCGTGCGGCATCGATCCGATCTGCAGGAGCACCATCAGATTCCCGACGTGGAGGCCGTTGATCACTTCCTCCTTCAGACGGTCGCGCACGGTGGCGGGGCTACCGGCGATGACGTAACCCTTCTCCACGAAGTCCCGGTACCGGAGGTTCTTGGGATTCTCGGCCCGGCGCACCGGATTGGCCATCGAGGCGACAAGACTCCGGTAGTCCTGGTTGCCCGGCGGCGAGAACCACACGCCCGGCACGTGCAGGCACTTGTGGTAGAAGTACTCGACGTGCCGCGCGAACTTTTCCTCGGCACGCGCGTCGTTCTCGGCCACGACGACGAGCTGCAGGAACCCCGCGCGATACGGGTTGAGATCGCTCCCCTTCTCGGCGACCACGCGCCAGTAGGCGTCCATCATCGTCTTCGCCGACCGGGCGCCCGAGTAGCTCAGAAAGCAGTAACAGACGTCGTGCTCCACCGCAAAGTCGAACGTGCTGATGCTGCCCGAGCCCGGCACCCACACCGGCGGATGCGGCTGCTGGATCGGCCGCGGCCACAGGTTCACCGTCGCGAGCTGGAAATATCGTCCGTTCCACGAAAAGATCTCGCGGGCCTGCCACGCCTTCAGCGTCAGCGCGAAGGCCTCGCGATAGCGCTCGCGATGCTCCATGGGCGTGATGCCATAGCAGAGGTTGACGTCCATCGGGCTGCCGAGCGGCAGCCCGGCCACGAGCCGTCCGCCGCTGATGCAGTCGAGCATGGCGTACTCTTCGGCGACGCGGAGCGGCGGATTGGACGTCGGCAGGGTCGCGCCCATCTGCACGATGGCGACATTCATGCCGTTGGTCGCTCGCGCGAGGACGCTTCCCATCAAGTTGGGGCTCGGCATGAAGCCGTACGCGTTCTGATGATGCTCGTTGGTGCAGACGCCGTCGAATCCGCACTTCGCCGCGTACAGGAGCTCGTCGAGCGTCCAGTTGTAGTACTGACCGACCCGGCGCGCGTCGGCCAGCTCCCACCAGGGCGGCGTCACCCAGACCGATTCGTAGCGCTTCTCGAAATCAGCCGGCAGCTCGCGGTACGGCATCAGATGGAACGCGCTGATCTTCATGGGTTCGCTAGTCCCCCTGGTACCGGGGCGGGCGGACGAAGCCGCCCAGCTCGCGGGCGACCTGCGCCGCGAACCGGATCGGGGTCCGGTCCTCGAGGTACGGCCCGATCGCTTGCAGCCCGATCGGCAGACCGCCGCGCGTGCGGCCGGCGGGGAATGCCGTCGCGGGCTGGCCGGCCAGCGTCGCGACCGCCGCACAGAACAGGCCGAGCTCCTCCAGCACAGGCTTGCCGTTCACTTCGAGCGTCTTCCGGATCGACGCGGGCGTGTTCGGCCAGGGCTTGTCCCAGTGCGGATAAGCCGGCGCGATGAACGCGGGTGCCAGCAGCACGTCCCACTCGCGGAAGAACGCGCGCCAGGCCGCGCGATACTGCTCGCGCTGGCCGAACCAGGCGATGTAATCCGGCGCGCCGCTCTCGATGCCGCGCTGCAACGCGACGCTCCACTCGTCGTCGCGCGTGCGCATGACCTCGAGCCGGGCGCGCCGCTCTGCGACCGGCACCCGGCTCGACGTGACGGCCGACAACAGCGTCAAGTAGAGCGCGTAATGCTGGCGATGGTCGGTGAGCCCCTCGGGCTGAGCGGTCTTGACCTGGCAGCCGAGCCGGCCGAGCCGCGCGACGAGGTTTTCCAGCGCCGCGGCGATCTCGCCATCGACGGGCACCCAGTCGATGGCGGGCAAGACCGCGACCCGGAAGTCCGCCAGGCGCTCGCGCCGTGCCGGCGGGATCGCGAGCCGCCACGCGACGTCCTCACCGGCCTCGGGACCCGCCGCGACGTCCAGCGCCAGCTCGAGATCGTCGGCGGAGCGGGCGAGCGGCCCCTGGACGCCCATCACGACCGCGGCGTTCGGCATCGGGGGCATCGGAAATTGTCCGCTCCGCGGCATCGCCGTTTCGCTCGGGCGGTGGCCGTAGACGCCGCAGAAGGCGGCGGGCACGCGGATCGAGCCGCCGATGTCGCTGCCGAACTCGAGCGGGGTGAGGCCGGCGGCGAGCGCCGCCGCGCCGCCGCCGGTCGAGCCGCCCGGAGTGCGCGCCAGGTCCCACGGATTGTTCGTCCGCCCGTAGACCGGATTGCTCGATTGCCAGTCCGCCAGCATCTGGGGCACGTTCGTCTTCGCCATCACGACGGCGCCCGCGCCCTTCACGCGGGTGGTCACCGGCGCGTCGTGCTCCGCACGGAAGTCCTTCCACACGGACATCCCGGCCGTGGTCCGCAGGCCGCGGACGTTGATGGACTCCTTCAGCGTCATCGGCAGGCCGCGAAGCGGCGCGTCCTCACCGCGCGCCCGTCGCGTGTCGGCGGCTTCGGCCTCGCGGCGCGCGCGCTCGAAGTCGAGCTCGACGATCGCGTTCAGCTCGGGGTTGTGACGCGCGATGCGCTTCAGGTGCAGCTCGAGCAGCTCGACGGCGGACACCCGGCGCGCGCGAAGCGCGGCGAGCATGTCGACAGCGGTCGCGAACGCGTCGATGGGGTCGCTCATGGTGTCATCCCTCTCTGGCTGAACGGTGAGCTGACATTAGCGCCCCCACCCGGCACGGTCAAGGCGCGGTCGCGGGGACTTCGGAGCGCCTGCTCCCGGGCGGCGGCGGCGGCCGCTCGGGGCACGATGTCAGAAACTGGCGTCGAACACCCCGCCGGTCGAGAGGTCGCAGCGCACCGTGCCGCCCTTGTCGGGACCGACACCCGGCTCGTTCAGCCTGAAGCGGCAGACCATGACGCCCCCCCGGTCTCCGGCCAGAGTACCGGTCATGTGAGCATCGCGCCCGCCGGGCTGGAGCACGTAGGTGCCGGTGAACCGCTCCCCTGCCGGCAGGGTCGTCCAGAGCTTCCCGCTCCCCCCCAACAGGCTCGATCGGTAGCTCAGGATGACGCGATCGGGCTCCTGGCCGGGCAAGGTCAGACGCCCGGCGATCGGCGCCGAGGCACAGCCCACCATCGCTCCCAGGACGATCGCCGCAGCGGTGAGACGCGCCGTGGTGGCTCGTTTGAGCATGACCGACCTCCGGAGTTCCTTATACACGGAAACTCCCGAGAGCTCTCTCGCCGGTCGGACTGCGATTTCCCGCTTGCGCGAGCCCGTGCGGGCAGGCACAGTCGGGCCGGTCAAGGAGGAAAGCCGATGAAAGCGATCGTCTTCGCCGAAACGGGTGGTCCCGAGGTGCTGGCTCTGGGCGATATCCCCAAGCCGGGCGTGCGCCCCGGTGCGGTGCTGATCAAGAACCACGCGATCGGCGTGAACTTCGCGGACACGCGCTTTCGCCAGGGAACGTACACCGTCAAGCCCAAGCTGCCCGACTCGCCTGGAATGGAGGTGGCGGGCGTCATCGAAGCGGTCGGCGACGGCGTGACGAACCTCCGCCCGGGGATGCGCGTGGCCGCCTTCACCAGCAGGGCCTACGCGGAGTACTGCGTGTCGCCCGCCTTCATGGTCATTCCGCTTCCCGACTCGGTGAGCTTCGTCGACGGCGCGGCATTCCTGATCCAGGTGCTGACCGCGTATCACCTGCTTCACACGGCCGACTCGACCGGGCCCGGCCGTAGCGTCCTCGTCCACTCGGCCGCGGGCGGCGTCGGGCTGGCCGCCGTCCAGCTCGCGAAGGTGGCCGGCGCCCGCGTGTTCGGAACCGTATCGAGCGATGCCAAGGCGGGTCTCGCGACGGAGAACGGCGCCGACACGGTCATCAACTACGCGCGGGAAAAGTTCGCCGACGAGGTGCTGCGCCTGACCGGCGACCGTGGCGTCGACCTCATCCTCGACGCGGTCGGGAAGCCGACGTTCGAAGAGGGGCTACGCTGTCTGGCTCCGTTCGGGCATCTCGTGCTCTACGGGCGCGCCGGCGGCGCTCCGGACCCGCTCAACGTCTCGGTGCTCTCCCCGAAGTCCCAGAAGGTGAGCGCCTTCTCCTTGCCGACGCTGACGAGAGGCTTTCCCGACAAGACGCGCGAAAGCGCCGAGCGGTGCTTCGCCCTCATGCGCGAGGGCCGGATCAAGCTGCACGTCGCCAAGACGTTTCCGTTGGCCCAGGCGGCCGAGGCTCATCGCTATCTCGAGTCGCGGCAGTCCACGGGCAAACTGATCCTGATTCCGTGACACGATGGACAAGACGACCGAGACGCTCGCTCCCGACGCCCGGCGTCCCTAGCGGGCCCTACCTAGCGGGCCCTAGTAGTACACCGCCCGCCCGGCCCCTCCGGTCGCGACGACCAGCTCACCCGTGACGGCCCAGGCTTTGTCGGAGGCGAGGAATACCGCGAGATAGGCGATCTCCGCCGCGTCGACCATGCGCCCGATGGCATTGCCGCGCGGGGAGTCGTGGGCGAAGTCGCGCTTCTCCACTTCCTCCGCGGACACACCCATCTCGGCGGCGCGGGCGGCCAGCAGGCGCGGGGTACGCTCGGTGCGGGTCGTGCCGGGGTGGATGCAGTTGACGGTGATCCCGTAGCGGCCCAATTGAACCGCCAGGGTCTTGGTGAAGTGCACGAGGGAGCCATTGCGCGCGCCACCGCTGAGATTGCCGGCGTTGCGCGCGTTGGTGCCGCTGATATTGATGATGCGGCCCCACCCCTGCTGCTTCAAATAGGGAATGGCGGCGCGGGCGCAGCGCAACGCCCCGACGTACTTCACGTTGAAGTCGTGCAGCAGATCCTCGTCGACGACGGTCTCGATGGGACCGGTCGCCGTGGCCGAGCCCCCCGGCGGAGAGCCGCTATTCACCAGAATATGCAGCCCGCCGAGCCGCTCGGCGGCCTGAGCAACGGCTCGATCGACCTGATCCTTGCTGGTCACATCCGCGACCAGCGGGATGACTCGCCGTCTCGTCTGGCTCTCCAGCTCGCGTGCTGTCGCTTCCAGCTGGTCCTTCGAGCGGGCCACGATCGCCACGTCGACGCCTTCGCGGGCCAACTCGAGGGCAATGGCTCTGCCGATGCCAAGGCTCCCCCCGGTCACGAGCGCGTGTTTGCCTTGCAGTCCGAAGTCCATCGCGTCACCCCTCTGCCTGTTGGTCCTTCATGGGTTGGCCTGCGGAGAAGAATTCATGCCCGGGCATTCTAAGTCAGCCGTGGACCGGCCGGCTGTCTCTTCTTTTCAAGCCGGCGCGGATTTCACGCCGGGCCCCGGCCGGGGTCTCAGACCATGAAGGCGAGACGATACCAGCCGGGAGGGACCGATGAGCGACAAGGCCACACTGTTGCGGGAGGCGGACGAAGCGTTTACCGAGCTGCGCCGGGCGATCGAGGGCTTCACGGACGAGGAGATGCGCCGCATCTGGCTCGGCACCTGGGGCGTCCGTGAGATCCTGATCCACATCTCGGGCTGGCACGAAGCGATGGCCCCCGCCCTGGGGCGTATCGCGAAGGGCGAGGCGCCGTACCCGGCGGGGACCTACGACGACTTCGACGCGTGGAACGCGCGGTTCGTCCAGCAGAAGGCGGGCGTGAAGACCGGCGACGTCCTCGCGGAGCTCGACGCATCGCACCGGCAGTTCGTCGACGCCGCCGCGGCCGTGCCCGAGCCGCACTTCGCGCCGGGCGGCGCCGCCCGTGAGCCGTTCGAAGGCGCCGGCGCGGGACACTATCGTGAGCACACCGCCCAGATCCGCGCGTGGCGGCAGCCCGCGGCGGACCGGTAAGGACCGCCACGGCAGTCGCTACCGCTCGCGCTTCATCGCCTCGCGCAGGCCAGGCAAGACTTCCGATGCGACCCGTCGGGACTCCTCCTCGTGCGGGAAGCCCGACAGGATGAACTCGTCGATCCCCAGCCGCCAGTAGGCCAGCAGCTCCGCCGCCACCTGCTGCGGGTCACCCACGATCGCCGTTCCAAGATTCACGCGCACCCTCGAGATCCCGTTCCAGAGCCGGGGCGCGCGTTCCCGTAGCTGGGCCCGCAGCTGCGCCTGCTGCCCGACCATCTGCGTCCCCGCGAACGCCGCCTGCCGCTGCGCCACCACGCGCTCGTCCACCTGCGACATCAGCTCGTCGGCCGCCTCCCACGCCTCCCGCTCCGTCGCTCGCACGACCAGGTGTGTGCGCAGCCCGAACACCGGCCGCCGGCCTCTGGACGCGTACACCGTGCGCAGCCGCTCCAGCAGCGCCGCGATATCGTCCAGCGGCTGGATCCACGCCAGGTACGCGTCCGCCTCTTTGGCCGCGAACTCGAGAGCCCGCGGCGAAGCGCCGCCAACGTAGAACCGCGGCCCGGCTCCCACCGGCCCGGGCGACACCACGGCCCCCTTCAGCCGGATCCCGAAGCGCCGCGATGAATTCCTCCGCCTGCTCGTACCGCTTGTCGTGGTCCATCGTCACGCCCAGCCGCTCGAAGTCGCCCTGGATCCCGCCGGGCACGACGTTGATGTCGAGCCGCCCGCCGCTGATCTGATCGAGTGCTGCGGCCATCTGCGCGAAGAGCCCGGTCGAAATGAACCCCGGCCGCACCGCCACGAGGAACCGGATCCGCCGCGTCACCGCCGCCAGCGCCGTCACCGTCGTCCACGTCTCCGCCAGCGGCGCCGTCTCCTCGAACAGCCCGTTCGCAAAACGCGTTGGGATCAGCAGCGAGTAGTAGCCTTCGGCCTCCGCCGCCTCCACCACCCGGCGCAAGTACTCGAACGTCGGCGGCCTCTCCGCCCGCCGCGTCCCGATGTGCGTGCCGTCACCGTCGATCGGAATGAACCAGTCGAACCGCGCCTCCGATCTCTCACTCATGACGGAGAGCTTACCTCGCTTTGCGGCACCGGCGAGGTCAGGTCCAGCTCGCGCCGGGCAGGTAGGCCTCCCGCCAGAGCTCGAACACCAGGAGGATCCACAGCGCCCTGCGATGGTCGCGGTGACCGGCGACATGCTCCGACACGAGCCGCCCCACCGATTCGGGAGCGAAGAGCCCGATCCGGCGCACCCGTTCGGCCGCAAGGGTCTCCTCGAGCAGCGGTCGCAGGGGGCCACGCAGCCACTGGGCGATCGGGACGCCGAAGCCCTGTTTCCGCCGTCCGATGATCGTGTCGGGCAGCCGCCCGGCCAGGGCGCGCTTCAGCACGTACTTCGTGGTCCAGCCCCGGAGCTTCACCGACGACGGCATGGCGCAAGCCAGCTCGACGAGCGACGGATCGAGGAATGGAGCACGCGCCTCCACGCCGCACGCCATCGTGCCGCGGTCCATCTTCACCAGCGTCTGCCCGGCGAGATAGAGCTTGCAGTGATGGTAGATCGTGCGGCTGATGGGATCGCGCGAGGGCGCGCCCGCCATGATCTCGGCGATGTCCTTGGAGGGATCGAACGCGGCGCAGGTCTCGCGTATCTGCCGCGAGATCAGGCGACCGCGCGCGGCTGGCGGGAGGCCGCCCATCATGATCTGGATGGCGACGTCCGCGGGGTGCTCCGCGCCGCGAAAGAACTGCTGGAGGAGGAAGCTCGGGCTCCCGTAGCGGTGCGAGGTCGGCAAAGCGTCGAGGAGCCGCGCCGCTCTCCGGAGGGCCCCGCGAGGCAGGCGGCTCGTCCATCCGAGCGGTGTCACGGCAAGGAAGGTCGGATAGCCGCAGAGGAGCTCGTCGCCGCCGTCGCCGCTGAGGGCAACCGTCACCGACTTCCGCGTCTCGCGGGCGAGGTGGACGGTGGGAAGGAAGGCCGGATCGGCGAGGGGCTCGTCGAGCAAATCGCCCAGTCCGGGCAGCAGAGCGGCCGCGTCGGCGGCGGTGAACGTGAACTGGTGATGCTCCGTGCCCAACCACTCGGCCACGGCCCGGGCGAAGGGCTCCTCGTTGTAGGCCGTCTCCGCGAAGCCGATGGAGAAGCTCTTGAATTTCTGGCCGGGCGCCACCGCGACCGCTGCCGCCGCGACGGCGCTCGAGTCGATACCGCCGCTCAGGAAGATCCCAACGGGAACATCACTGACGAGGCGACTCCGCACCGAGTCGCACAGCGAGCCCCAGAGAGCCTCGGCGCACGCGTCCGGGCCCGGACCGGGCCCACCCGCGGGCGCGCCGGGTGACAGCGGAACGTCCCAGTAGCGGTCGAGCCGGATCTTGCCGAAGGTCACCGTCAGGAAGTGGCCGGGGGCCAGCTTCCGCACACCCTCGAGGATCGTGTGGGGATCGGGAAGATACCCGCTCCCGAGATAGCGGCAGAGGCCGCGCAGGTCGAGGGCGCGCCTGATCTCGGGATGAGCCAGCAGGGCTCGCACCTCGGAGCCGAAGACGAGCCACCCGTTGCGCTCGGCGTAGTAGAAGGGTTTCTCCCCCATCCGATCCCGGGCGGCAAAGAGCGTCTGCCGCCTGGCATCCCAGAGGACGAAGGCGAACATTCCGTTGAAATGCGCGAGGCACTCCTCGCCGAACTCCTCGTAGGCGTGGACGATCACCTCGGTGTCGGAGCGCGTCGTGAACCGGTGCCCCCGCTCACGGAGAGTTTCGGCCAGGCTCTGGAAGTTGTAGATTTCGCCGTTGAGGATCGCGTGCACGGTGCCCGTCTCGTTGGCGATCGGCTGGCGGCCGGTGGCAAGATCGATGATCTGCAAGCGGCGGTGGCCCAGCGCGATCGGACCGTCGACGTAGTACCCTTCATCGTCGGGGCCACGATGCCGCCATCCGGCGAACGATGGCCGGATCGGCGCGCTTTTGATCGAGCGAGAGGAAGCCGCTAAGGCCGCACATGTCACACAGGTTCGCGACGCTGGGGATCGGTCACCTGCGCGAGGATTCTAACGGAGACGGGACCATGGATCAACGCGGGCCGCTTCTGCTCGTGGCGCCTCTCCTCGTCGCGGCCGCATTGTTCCTGCCGTCGATCGGCGAGCGGATCATTTCCCTCGAGGACGAGGCGCGCTACGCGCTCCTCGCCCGGAACATGCTCGAGACCGGCGACTGGCTGATACCGCGGCTGGACGGCGAAGTCCACATGGAGAAATCTCCGTTGTTCATGTGGGCGATCGCGGCGCTTTCCCTGCCCGGCCGCGCCGTCACCGAGCTGACGGCCACGCTCCCTTCTGCGCTGAGCGCGATCGGCGGCGTCGGCGCGACGCTGCTGCTCGGGCGCCGGATGTTCGGCCCGCGCGTGGGGCTTCTGGCCGCCTTCTGCCTCGCCACGACGTTCGGCTACTACTGGCACGCGCGGCTGGCGCTCGCGGACATGATGATGACCTGCTTCATCGTCGCCGGCGCCCTCGCGTTCTGGACGGGCATCGACGGCGGACAGGCTCGCCGCGGCCCCCTCGCGCTCTTCTGGGCGTGCCTCGGGCTCAGCCTCTCCGCGAAGGGACCCGCCGGTCTCATGCCGATCCTGCCCTTCACCGCCTTCCTCGTGGCCGAGCGCGGCTGGCGCGGTCTCCGGGATCTCAAACCGATCATGGGCGCCGCCATTCTTGCTCTCGTGGCTGCGCCGTGGGCGCTCGCCTTCGCGCTCCAGGGAGACGAGAGCTACGTGCAGAGCGTGCTCGTGGGCGACTATTGGGCCCCGCGCCGCGCGGGCTGGGCGCGGCCCTCCGAGCTCTTCTTCGCCCTCGGGCCTCTCACCATCGGCTTCCTGCCCTGGACGCCGTTCCTCCCGGCCGCCGTCCGGCGAGGCTGGTGGAGACCCGAGACCACCGACATCGGGCGCAAGTTCCGGTTCCTCGCGGTCTGGGTGCTGGCCTACGTCATCGTCATCACGCTGCTGCCCCACAAGCGCGACCGCTACCTCCTGCCCGTCCTTCCGGCGCTCGCCCTCATGGTCGGCTGGCTGTGGGACGCGTGGGCCGCGCGCGTCACGCCGCGGACCCTCAGCATCTACGGCTGGATCTGCGGCGGCCTGGCCCTCGCATTGGCCATCGCCGTCCTGCCGCCCTTCCCGGTAAGCCCCCCGCTCGCGACCTTGATACCGCTCACGCCGGCGCAAAGACTCCTGCTGCAGGGGCTCCTCCTCCCGCGCCGGTCGCCCGCTCGCGATGTTCGCCGCCGTCTGCGTGGCGACGACCCTGGTGCTCGCGTACGAGACGCGGGTCTTCGTGGACGGACACAACCGCACGTACGACGTGAAGGCGCTCGCGCGGCGGCTGGTTGCCCGCGTCGGTCCTCAAGATTCGCTCGTGACGTACCGGTTCGGGTCTCTCACGCTGGAGCTCTACACGGGTCGGACGATCCCGGAGCTCCAGGATGACCGGAGCCTCGAGCCGCTCCTGACCGCCGGACGCCCGCTCTACGTCATCGTCCACGAGGGGCGGTGGCCCGGGCTGCGCGACGGCAGCGGCCGGACGTGGACGATCGTGGATCGAGCGCCGTTCGGCGCCGGGCAGCTGCTCGTGGCCATCCCGGCAGAACAGCCGTGACCGCCGACCTCGCGCTCTCCGTGATCCTGCCCGTGCACAACGAGGTCGAGAACCTGCCCCTTCTGTGGAAGGAGCTGGCCGCGGTTCTGCCCGGTCTCGCCTCCTCCACCGAGGTGATCTTCGTGGACGACGGGTCGACGGACGGAAGTACCGACGTCATCCGCCATCTCGCCCGCGACGAGCCGCGAATCCGCTTGCTCCGCTTCGAAGCCAACGAGGGTCTGAGCGCGGCGTTCTACGCCGGTTTCCAGGCGGCGCGTGGCCGGATCATTGCCACGATGGACAGCGATTTGCAGAGCGATCCCCGCGACCTCCCGGTGCTCGTCGCCCACCTGGAGGCCGCCGACGCCGCGGTCGGCAGCCGCCTGATCCGGCACGATTCGTGGGTGAAGCGCGTCTCATCGCGGATCGGGAACGGCGTCCGCAGGGCCGTGACCGGCGATCCCGTACGGGACAGCGCGTGCAGCCTGCGTGTGATGCGGCGAGAATGCCTGGAGGCGGTGCCGCCGTACACCGGGATGCACCGGTTCGTCCCAACCCTGATAAAGCTCGCCGGCTTCCGCGTCGTGGAGGTTCCGGTCCATCATCGATCGCGCCGGTTCGGTCAGTCGAAGTTCGGAGTGACCGACCGGGCCGTGCCGGCCTTCGTGGATCTTCTGGTCGTGCGGTGGATGATGCGGCGACGTCTGCGGTACCGGATCGTCGAGCAGACTCAGCCGCCGACGCCGAGGTAAGTCGTCGTGATCCGAGGGTCGGCCCGAAGGACGTCCGGGGTGCCCTCGAAGACGATCGTTCCGTGGTCGATGACGTAGACGCGGTCCGCGAGCCGCAGGGCCAGCTCGGCGTTCTGCTCGACCAGCAGCATGCTGACGCGCTCGCGCTTGAGCTCCAGGACGGTTCCCATCACCGCTTCCACGACCATCGGCGCCAGCCCCTGGGACGGCTCATCCAGCAGGAGCAGCTCCGGCCCCGTCAGCAGAGCGCGGGCGATGGCGAGCATCTGTTGCTCGCCACCCGAGAGGAAGCGGCCCTTTCGGTCCAGCACCTCACGGAGCTTCGGGAAGCGCTCGAGCATCTTCGCCATCGGCCAGCGCGAACCCGGCCGGCGAGCGATCTCCAGATTCTCGCGAGCGGTGAGGTAAGAGAAGACCCCGCGCGTCTCGGGCACGAGTGCGACCCCGAGCTTCGAGATCCGGTGAGGCGGGAGACCGGCGATGCTCCCTCCCTTGTAGGCGATCTCGCCGCGGCGGGGCGGCGTGAGGCCCGTGATCGAGCGCAGGGTCGTCGTCTTGCCCGCGCCGTTCCGGCCCAGGAGCGCGACCACCTCTCCTTCTGCGACGTGCAGCGAGAGGCCGTGCAGGATGTGGCCGAGGCCGTAGTAGGTATCGATGCCGCGGACGTCGAGGATCATGACGGCGCGATGCCCCCGAGATAGGCGCGCCGCACCTCGGCGTTGCGCTGGATCTCGGCCGGCATGCCCTCGGCGATCACGCTCCCGAAATGCATCACCGAGATGCGGTCGGACATGCTCATCACGACGTCGATCTTGTGCTCGATGAGGATGATGGTGTAGCGCCCCTTGAGCGTGCGCACGAGCGCCACCATCTTCTGCGTCTCGTCCGACGAGAGCCCGGCCGCCGGCTCGTCCAGCAGAAGCAGGCGCGGGTTGGCGGCCAGCGCGATGGCCAGCTCGAGCTGGCGCTGCTCGCCGTGCGAGATCGCGCGGGCCGGCGCAGCGGCCTTGCCCGCCAGCCCCACTTCTTCCAGCACCGCCATCGCGCGCTCCGCGAGCGCGGGGTAGCCGTCGGTCCGGCGCCACGCCAGCCCCCGCCAGGACGCCTGCCGGGCGAAGGCCGCCAGCCAGACGTTGTCGAGGATGGAGAGCGTGGGGAAGATGCTCGTGCGCTGGAACGAGCGCGCGATGCCCAGGTGCGCGATGCGATGCGAGGGCGTGCCGGCGATGTCCCGCCCGTCGAAGACGATCCGGCCCGAGGTGGGCGCGAGCTGCCCGGTGAGGAGGTTAAAAAACGTGGTCTTGCCCGCGCCGTTCCGGCCCAGGAGCGCGACCACCTCTCCTTCTGCGACGTGCAGCGAGAGGCCGTGCAGGATGTGGCCGAGGCCGTAGTAGGTATCGATGCCGCGGACGTCGAGGATCATGACGGCGCGATGCCCCCGAGATAGGCGCGCCGCACCTCGGCGTTGCGCTGGATCTCGGCCGGCATGCCCTCGGCGATCACGCTCCCGAAATGCATCACCGAGATGCGGTCGGACATGCTCATCACGACGTCGATCTTGTGCTCGATGAGGATGATGGTGTAGCGCCCCTTGAGCGTGCGCACGAGCGCCACCATCTTCTGCGTCTCGTCCGACGAGAGCCCGGCCGCCGGCTCGTCCAGCAGAAGCAGGCGCGGGTTGGCGGCCAGCGCGATGGCCAGCTCGAGCTGGCGCTGCTCGCCGTGCGAGATCGCGCGGGCCGGCGCAGCGGCCTTGCCCGCCAGCCCCACTTCTTCCAGCACCGCCATCGCGCGCTCCGCGAGCGCGGGGTAGCCGTCGGTCCGGCGCCACGCCAGCCCCCGCCAGGACGCCTGCCGGGCGAAGGCCGCCAGCCAGACGTTGTCGAGGATGGAGAGCGTGGGGAAGATGCTCGTGCGCTGGAACGAGCGCGCGATGCCCAGGTGCGCGATGCGATGCGAGGGCGTGCCGGCGATGTCCCGCCCGTCGAAGACGATCCGGCCCGAGGTGGGCGCGAGCTGCCCGGTGAGGAGGTTAAAAAACGTTGTCTTGCCCGCGCCGTTGGGTCCGATGACCGAGTGCAGCGAGCCCTCGTCGACCGCGAGCGTCACCGCGTTGACCGCGACCAGGGCCCCGAACGCCTTCGTGAGCCGCTCGGTCCTAACGAGCGGCATAGCGCCACGTCCAGAAGCGCGCCCACGCCTCGACCACCCCACCCCGGAAGAACAGCACCACGACGACGAAGGCGACCCCCAGCAGCAGCGGCCACCGCGCCCACATCGAGGCGACCGACTCCGACAGCCAGATGAAGACGAACGAGCCGATGACGGGGCCGTAGAGCGAGCCCGAGCCGCCGATCAGGGTGGCGAAGACGACGTTGCCGGAGAAGACGAATCCGATCGCCTCGAGCGGCACGATGCCGAAGAGCATGGCGTAGAGCACGCCGGCGAGCCCCGAGAAGGCGCCGCCGATCACGAAGGCCGCGAGCTTCATGCGCGGAACGTCGTACCCGAGGGCCTCGGCCCGCAGCTCGTTGTCGCGGATGGACTGCAAGATCTTCCCGAGCGGCGACTCGACGATGCGTCGCATCACCCAGAGCGAGAGCAGAAAGAGCAGCGCGACGGCCGCGTAGTACGCGAGCGGCGGGTGAATGTCGAGGCCGAGGGCGCTCGGGCGCGGGACGCCGGGCATGCCGTCCTCGCCCCCGGTCACCGTCGTCCACTGATACGCCGTGAAGTAGAAGAGCTGGTTCAGGGCGAAGGTCAACATGATGAAGTAGAGGCCGGACCGCTGGACGCAGAGGTAGCCCACCAGAGCCGCGCCGACGGCGCCCACCGCGATGCCGAGGGCGAGCGCCAGGAAGATGTTGATCCCGTAGTACTTCAGCAGGTAGCCGGCGGCGTACGCGGCCGAGCCGAAGAACGTCGCCTGGCCGAAGGAGAGCAGGCCCGTGTAGCCCATCAATAAATTAAGGCCGAGCCCGAAGATCGCGAAGATCCAGATCTCGGTGGCGATGGTGTGGCGGACGAAGACGGGCAGCAGGAAGACCGCCGCCAGGATGCCCAGCCACGGGCGACTCATCGGATGCCGAAGAGGCCCTGCGGCCGCGCCAGCAGCACGGCCGCCATGACCGCGAAGATGACCGCCACCGAGGCCTCGGGCCAGACCAGCGCCACCAGGCTCTGGGCGACGCCGAGGAGCAGCCCCGCCACGATGGAGCCCAGCAGGTTGCCGAGCCCAGCCAGCGCGACGACGACGAAGGCGATGCCGAGCATGTCCACGCCCATCCACGGGTTCAGCCCGCGGATCGGCGCGGTCAGCGCCCCGGCGACGCCGGCGAGCACGCAACCCAGCGCGAAGGCGGCGGTGAAGAGGCGGTGGATGTCGATGCCGAGCAGCGACACCATCTCCTTGTCCTCGATGCCGGCGCGCATGATGGCGCCGTAGCGCGTCTTCTCGAGGAAGAGCCAGGCGCCGAGCACGAGCAGCGCGGCCGCCGCCATCACGAAGAGCCGGTACTTCGGATAGAAGGTGATGCCGAGGTCGACGCCGCCGCGCAGGAGGGGCGGCGGGAGCTGGCTCATGCCGACCGGGCTCCAGACCACGATGATGCCCTCGGTCACGATGAGGGAGAGGCCGAAGGTCAGCAGGAGCTGGTAGTCGTGGCCGGCCTTGTACAACGGCCGGATCCCCGCGTACTCGATCAGCGCTCCGAGCAGCCCCACGCCGAGCGGCGCCAGCAGGAGCGCCAGCCAGAAGTTGCCGAGGAGCTGGATCAGCGTGAAGAGGAAATAGGCGCCGAGCGCGAAGAGGGCGCCGTGAGCGAAGTTGGGAATGTTGAGCACACCCGTGATGATGCTGAGCCCGATCCCCATCAGGGCATAGAGCATCCCCGTGGCGAGCCCGTTCAGGACCTGGCTGAAGAGGAGTGCGAGGTTCAGGCCGATCCTAGAGCGACCCGATGTCGTCGGCGAAGTCCATGGGGCCCTTCATCGCGTCCTTCTTCTTGCACCGCATGAAGAAGTACGGCCGCAGCGTCTGGTGCGTCTTCGGGTCCACGCGCATGCGGCCCACCAGATCGTCCAGCTCGAGTCCCTCGCAGGCCTTCACGACATCCGCGACCTCGGTGGACTTGGCCTTGTCCATGGCCGCGAGCGTCATGCGCGTCATGCCGTAGGCGGCGGCCGGCGCGTAGCCCGGAGGGTTGCCGAACTTGGCCTGGTAGCTCTTCACGAACTCGCGCGCGACCGGCGTATCGGCCGTGTAGTAGAAGTTCGAGCCGACCCAGAGGTTCTCCCTGATCTCCGGGGCAAGCTGCACCAGCTCCTCGACCCCCGAGGACCACGTCATGATGAGCGGGATCTTCGGGGTGAGGCCGAAGTTGAAGATCTCGCGGGCGCCGGTGACGGCGTCGAGCCCGAAGTTGATCATGACCACCACGTCGGGCTTGTTGCCCGCCGCCTTGGTGACATAGTTCGAAAACTCGCGCTCGCCGAGCGGATGCCGGTCGGCGCCCACGAACTCGATCCCATGCCCCTTGCCCACCTCCTTCACGTACTTCTCGACGGACCAGCCGAACGCGTAGTCGGCGACCAGCAGGTGCCAGCGCTTGGCCTTGGGGTTGGCCTGCATGAAGGTGTCCACCACGGTCTTGGCGGCGGTGTACGGGCTCGCGGCCCACTGGAACGAGTAGCGGTGGCAGCGCGCGCCCGAGATGTCCTCGGTGCCCCCGCTGAAGTAGTGGAACACTTTCTTCCGCTTGGCGACCTCCGACACGGCCAGGGCGACGCCGGACGACCACGGGCCCATGATGAACTTCGCCCCGTCGGAGTCGACCGCTTCCTCGGCCCGGCGGGTGGCGCTGCCCGCCTTGGTTTCATCGTCCCGGGTGATGTACTTGATGGGCTTGCCCTGCACCTTCATCCCCCGCTCGTCGAGGGCCAGCTTCATGCCGCGGTCGAGAACGGGGCCCACATCGGAGAACGCGCCGGTGAACGACCAGAGGCCCAGCATGACGACCTCTTTCGGCTGGGCCCGCAGTACGGCCGGGAACCCGAGCCCCGCCGCGGCGGCGCCGCCTCCCAGCTTCAGCACGTCCCGTCGCGTGACTCCGCTCATGTCGGTCCTCCGCGCTCGTGTACGTTCGGTCGTTCCCCCATGGCTTGGGTGGGGCGAGAATCAGACCAAGTGAGCCCAGTGTCAAGGGGCCGCGATCGGAAGGAGAACCGTGAACACGCTGCCTCGGCCCTTGACACCTTCGCTCTCCACGCCGATCGTTCCACCGTGGAGCTCGACGAGCTTCCGCGTCAACGCGAGCCCTAACCCGGTCCCGCCGTGCTCGCGGGCGTACGACGAGTCGACCTGCTCGAACGAGGCGAAAATCCGGGCCTGATCCTCGGCCTTGATGCCGATCCCGGTGTCGGTGACCACGATCCGCAGCGCGTCTCTCGCGCCCTCGCCGGCCCCCAGCGCTTCGCTGACCGTGTCGGCCGTCACCGTGACGTACCCCCCCGAGTCGGTGAATTTGACGGCGTTACTCAAGAGGTTGTAGATCACCTGCTGAATCCGCTGCCGGTCGGCCGTGATCGTGGGCAAGGCGTCTGCCACTTCCGTGCTCAGCGTGATCTTCTTCTCACGCGCGAGCACCTGGACGATGCCGGCGACCTCTCGGAGGTCGTCGGCCAGGGCCACCGGCGCGAGCTCCAGGGTCAAGCGGCCAGCATCGACCTTGGTCAGGTCGAGCACATCATCCACCAGTCTTCGGAGGTGCCGGCCCCCGGCGAGGATCGTCGTGAGGTACTCGAGCTGGCGCTCGTTCAGCTCTCCATACGTCTTGTTCGCCAGCACCTGGGAGAATCCGATCACGGCGTTGAGCGGGGTGCGGAGCTCGTGGCTCATCGAGGCGAGAAACTCGGTCTTGGCCCGACTCGCCTGTTCCGCGGCCACCTTGGCATCGAGCAGCTCCCGCGATTGCTCCAGCAGCTGCCGAATGTGACGTTGCGCTTCGGCATGGAGGCGAGCGTTCTCGAGCGCGACGAGCAACGCCAGGCCGACCGCCGCGCCCAGCGCAATCAACACCCCGGTCCACGTGCGCGCCTCGAGAAGCGCGGCCTCGGACTGCGCCTTGAGGACCCGCGTGTGAATCGCCGCCATCAACCCGTCCACCTTCGCCTGGGCCTCCTCGGCGAGCGCCCGAGCCTCGGTGTCGGTCAAGAGCAGCGCCCCCGCGCGGTCGCCGTGCTGGACGAGCGCCTGCTCCTCGGCGACGATGCGGCGGTATCCCTCGAACGCGGCGCGCGCCGCGTCGAGATGCACGACCTCGGGCTCGCTCTGCGCATGCCCGGCCAGGCGCTCGAGATCCTCGGTGACCCGCGAGGCCCTCTCGGTCCATGCCGTCGCGTAGCGCTGGTCGCCGAGCACCACCGCACGCACCTCGAGCTGCACGAGCGGCGGGATCGACTCGCGGATGGACGCGGCGAGGCGGACCGCGGGGATGGTGCGGGTCGCGATTTCACGGTTGACGGACACGAGTTTGCCGACCGCGTGGAAGCTCAGGAAGCCGACGGCCGCGAGCACAACGATGACGAGGACCGAGACCAGGAAGGGTTTCGCGGCCAGCCGCATGTTTTTTCCTGATGGCGTGCGGGACGCAAGACGCAGACCATTTCCGGCGAGCCAGGACGACTGCTGATGTCACGCGCATTTAACCCGTTCCGGGGGGCCCGATCGGTCCGCCCGATCGGTCAGCTTCTGACCGCCGGCCCTTTGCGCTGGCTCAACCGTGACCAGGTCTTCTGGTCATCACGTGCCACGGACATGCGTCGCGCGGAATGCCCCGAACGCGTGCCTAGAGCCGACGAATCCGCCGCGCCTGCTCGTCGTTGGAATCGTCGTCGTGGGGTCGAGGTCGCTCCCGTCGGCCGCTCGCCGCAGCGAGGATCGTCATCATGAGCATCGAAAGCGCGAACGCGCCGGCGGCCAGCCATCGCATCGCTCGTGCGGTCTCACGCGTGCTGTCGATCGGCCCGGCGAGGTAGGGATTCTTCGACAAGACCTTCCAGCCCAGGCCTTCGCCGTCGGTCGCGGCCCAGAGCAGGAAGCCGGCGACCAGCAGGAGCAGGACCGCGACGGTCCACATCACGGCGCGCATCGCGGACCTCGAAGGCGCGATGTCATTCGCTTACCTGATCCGCCCGCAGTCGCAGCGTCTGCAATTGGGGATGAGGGACCAGCCACAAGATCAGCCCGGCCACGCTATAGCAGACGATGAAAACGACCAGCGCATACGTGTAGCTCTGCGTCTGGTCGTAGATCCAGCCGCTGAACACGGCGGCGGGCATCGAGGCAAAGCTTTGGAACATGCTGATCCAGCCACGGATCGTGGCGAAGTGGGTGCGACCGAAACAGTCGCCGACCAGAGCCCACGTCACGGAGTTGATGCCATCACCGAACGAGAACAAGACGGCGAAGAAGACCATCGGCCAGAGGGCGCCGTCGCTGTACATCAGCACGGCAAGACCCAGGGCACCCAGGAGTACACCCAAAGCGCCGATCCTCTGTTTCGAGTGCCGGTCACCCAGCCATCCGGTCAGCGGCCGCACGACGACGGTACTGAGGGCCGTGAGGCCCACGAAGACCGCCGCCGTGGCCTCGTCCAGCCCCTTCCAGACCAGCAGCGGCACGAGGTGGACCGATACTCCGCTGTAGGGAACATTGCGCAGGCCATGGAAGGCTGCGAGCAGCCAGAAGGCGGGCGTCCGTAACGCCTCCCGGGCCGTGAACTCGTGCGTCTCCCGGTGCTGGGGCACGGGCCTGCGCTCACCCTCCATCGAGACGTGCGACGCTCGACGCTCGCCGTCCGGCAGCAATCCCATGCTCTCCGGAGAGCGACGGATGAACAGGACGAGAGGAAGCAGCGTGAGCACGACGATGCCGGACAGGAACGCGGCTGGACGCCAGCCCAGCTTCAAGACGGCGAGCGCCACCAGGGGAAAAAGCAAGACTCCGCCGATGGCCTGTCCGGTCTGGACGATGGACATGGCGAGCCCACGCTTCCGCCGAAACCAGTGGTTGACCGTGGCCATGGTGGCCTGGTTGAAGCCGGCTTGAAAGCCCACGCTCAGGGGGCCAATGAACACCAGGACGAAGAGGACATAGCTCTGGGTGAAGGAGAGCAGCACAAACCCCAGCCCGGCGAGTGTCGTCCCGACGACCAGCATGACCCGGACATCGAACCGATCGATGAGGTACCCCACGAGGGGACCTTCCAGGGCGGACTCCAGCTTGGCGAGCGAGAAGGGCAGCGAGGTCGCGGCGCGGCTGAGGTGCAGCTCGGTGAGCACCGGGAGGAAATAGAGCGTGAACCCGGTGTTGAACGTCCCGCCCTTCACGGCATCCTGGACGCAGCCGATGATCACGATCCACCAGCCGTAGAACAGGCGTCCCGGGCTTCGCGAGAGCGATCGCTTCACGATGGGTTCGAAGATATCGCGTCCTCAGGCATTTGGTTACGGCTTGTAGTTGACTTTTCTGGGCTCAACCTTGCGCAACAGATCCGGGTAGACGAACGCACCGTAGTCGAGCGGCTTGCTGAGCTTGCCCTGCTGCTTGAGCTGCGTTTCGGCCAGCCGGAACATGCCGATGGTGGAGTCTGCCAGCTCCACGTCGAAGGTGAGCTTGGTCATGAG
>QHSR01000039.1 GCA_003221635.1 Candidatus Rokuibacteriota bacterium
GCACCGGGTCCTTCGCGCCCTCGGACCACGACCCCTGCCAGCACCCGGCCGCAGCCTGGGAGTCACGCAACACCTCGATGGCGCCCTGCTGAAGCTCCGCGTAGAGCCTCACGCCTTCCTTCGCGGTGGCCGTGGAAAACTCCACGAGGTCTCGCAGCACGCGCTGGTTTGCGTCTACCCATACCGTCATCGTCTCGACCGCCTTGCCGGTGAGCTGACCGAGTAACTCCTGGGCCTTCGTCCGATCGTCCATGTGAGCTCTCCTGCCCTTTCTCTTTCGTTTTCTCTTCCCGAGTCCGCTACTTCACTCCGCTGTCGAGACCGAGTATAACGCGTCGCGTTATCACGTCAAGGGGATTTTTCACGCATTGCGTTATACGCCCTATGCTAGCGTCAGTTATCCCTTTGAGATTGATGCTTTAGAGCCAGGGAGGCTGAGCCATGGCACCCGACACCCTCGCGAGGATGTTCTGGGACCGCGTGGACCGGAGCGGTGAGCGTCCCGCGCAGCAGTTCAAGCAGAGCGCCGACTGGAAGACAGTCACGTGGCGGGAAGTCGGCGACGTCGTGCGCGAGGTGGCGCTCGGCCTTCTGGCGCTCGGTCGCGGCAAGGGGGACGCCGTGGCGCTCCTGTCAGCCAGCCGGGCCGAGTGGGTCCAGGCCGACTTTGCGATCTTCAGCGCCGGCTGCGTGACGGTCCCGGTCTATCCGACCTATCCTCCAGACCTGATCGCCTACGTCGTGAACGATTCAGGGGCGAAGACGATCATCGTGGAGGATCCCGGGCAACTCGCGAAGGTGCTCGAGGCGCGCGACAAGACGCCGGGCCTCGAGCAGATCGTGGTCATGAGCGGCTATGACGCGCCCCAGCCTCCCAAGATGGTCATGACGTGGGAGACGCTTCGCCGGCTGGGACGTGAAAGCCTGGACGCGCAGGGGAGCACGCTCGCCGAGCGCGTGGCGTCGACGCGGCCGACCGACCTCGCGACGATCGTGTACACGTCCGGCACCACGGGCCCGCCGAAAGGCGTCATGCAGACCCACGGCAATCACGTCGCCGCCGTGACCGCCTCGAAACAGGCGACGCCGGTCCAGGAGGGATGGGTCCACCTCCTGTTTCTCCCGCTCGCGCATTCCTTTGCTCGGCTCGAGTCGTTTCTCGGCGTGGCGCACGGCCTGACGACGGCGTTTGCGGAGAACCTGGACAAGATCGGCGAAAACCTGAGGGAGACGCGGCCACACTTCATCTGCAGCGTGCCGCGTGTGTTCGAGAAGGTCTACGGCAAGATCCTGGCCGGCGTCGAGGCCGGCTCGCCCGCGAAGAAGAAGATCTTCGGCTGGGCGGTGTCGGTCGGAAGGGACGTGAGCCGCCATCAACAACGCGGCCAGCCCGTGCCCGCGACGCTCGAGCTCAAACGGAAGCTCGCCCACACGCTGGTGTTCTCGAAGCTCCATGCCGCCCTGGGCGGGCGGCTCCAGTGGGCCGTGTCCGGTGGCGCCCCGCTCTCGCGTGACATCGCCGAGTTCTTCCACGCCGCCGGCATCCTCCTCCTGGAGGGCTACGGGCTCACCGAGACGTGCCCGGCCCTCACGTTCAACCGGCCCGATCGCTTCAAGTTCGGCTCCGTGGGCCAGACCCTGCCGGGCGTCCAGCTCAGGATCGCCGCGGACGGCGAGATCCTGGCGCGCGGGCCGAACATCGCCACGCTCGGCTACTTCAAGCAGCCGGAGGCGACGCGCGAAGTCTTCGATCCGGACGGGTGGTTCCACACCGGCGACATCGGGACGATCGACGGGGACGGCTTCCTGTTCATCACCGACCGGAAGAAGGATCTCATCGTGACCGCGGGCGGCATGAACATCGCGCCTCAGAACATCGAGAACCTCCTGAAGGCCGACCCGTTCATCAGTCAGGTCATGATCTACGGCGATCGGCGCCCGTACCCGGTGGCGCTCATCACCGTGAACCCCGACGAGTTGTCGAAATTCGCTCGCGAGCAGGGGATCCTCGCCAGCGAGACGGCGGTCATCGTCAAGCACCCGAAGGTCGTGGAGCGCATCGGGCGCACGGTGGAGGAGAAGAACACGCAGCTGCAGTCGTACGCCAAGATCAAGCGCTTCAGGGTGCTGGCCACCGACTTCACGCTCGACGGCGGCGAGCTGACACCGACCCTCAAAGTGAAACGCACGGTGGTGTCGCAGAAGTACCGGGACGCGATCGAGGAGCTCTACCGCTGACTGGCGGGTCCGGCGCGCTCGCCGGCAAGGTCGCGGTGATCACGGGCGCCAGCCGCGGCCTCGGCCGCGCGATCGCCGTGGCGCTGGCCGAGGCCGGCGCCGACGTCGCCCTTGCCGCCCGCTCGAAGGCGGCGCTCGAGGAAACCGCGCATCTCGCCGCGCGGGCCGGCCGGCGAGCGATCGTCGCCCCCACCGATGTCGCGAGCTACGCCGAGGTGGACGCCCTGGTCCAGCGCGCGATTCGCGAGCTCGGTCGCCTCGACATCGTCGTCAACAACTCGGGTGTGGCCAGGGTCGCTCCGCTGGCCGAGATGACGCCGGACGACTGGCGCTTCATGCTCGACGTGAACCTGACCGGCGTCTTCAACGGATGCCGCGCGGCGGCGCCTCACCTGATCGGCCAGAAGTCCGGCAAGGTGATCAACGTCGCCTCGGTGCTCGGCCAGGTGGGCCTGCCGGGTTACACGATCTATGGAGCCACGAAGGGCGGCATCATTGCGCTCACGCGCGCGCTCGGCGTCGAATGGGCGCGCCACAACGTCCAGGTGAACGCGATCGCGCCCGGCTGGTTCGCAACCGACATGACCCATGAGGCGTTCGCGAATCCGAAGATCAACGAGCGGCTGACCCGTGACGTTCCGGCAAGGCGGATCGGGCAGCCCGAGGAGATCGGGCCGCTGGCGGTCTATCTCGCGTCGTCGGGCTCCGATTTCATGACCGGCCAGACGCTCTTCCTCGACGGCGGCCACTCGGCCGCCTAGTTGCCGGGACCTCCATCGTCGAGTAGATTGTGCGCCATGAAAGCGGCGATTTTGCACGGGCCGCGCGATCTCCGTGTCGAGACCGCGCGTGAACCTCGACCCGAGCCGGGTGGGGTCGTGGTTCGCATCGTCGCGGCGGGGCTGTGCGGCACGGACTACCGGATCTGGACGGGCGAGCGGCCCGTCGCCTATCCACGGGTGATGGGGCACGAGCTCGTCGGCCACGTCGAGGCGGTGGCGTCGGACGTGACGCGGGTCCGCGCCGGGGATCGAGTCGTCGTCGAGCCGAACTACGCGTGCGGCCGGTGCCCCCTCTGTCGCGAGGGCAATCGCAATCTGTGCCTCACGCGCACGGCGATCGGCATCGACGCCGACGGCGGCTTCGCCGAGCTCGTCCGGCTGCCCGCGCGCTGCTGCTGGCCGGCGCCCGCGGGGGCGGGGCTCGACGCGCTCCTGCTCACCGAGCCTCTCGCCGTCGTCGTCCGCGCCGTCGAGCGAGGCGCACCCCGGCGCGGCGAGACGGCGGCGATCGTCGGGGCGGGGACCCTCGGGCTCCTGGCCCTCCAGGTGCTTCGCGCGCGCGGCGCCCGCGTCCTCGTCGTGAGCCGCTCGCGGCGGCGCTTCGGCCTCGCCCGCGAGCTCGGCGCGGAGGCCACACACACGACGGACGACGGCGAATGCGCGGACGTCGGCCGGCAGTTTTCCGGCCGTGAGGGTGTGGATCTCGTCGTCGAGACCGCCGGGTCCGCCGAAGCCGTCACGCACGCGCTCGATCTGGTGAGACCCGGAGGCCGGGTCGTGCTGACCGGGCTTCCTCACGAGCCGACGCCGGTGCCGTTCTTCTCGGTCGTACGCCGCGAGGTCACGATCACGGGCTCGATGATCTACCAGGACGAGTTCCCCGAGGCACTCCGGCTCGTCGACAGCGGCGCGGTGCGGACCGCACCACTGATCACGCATCGGTTCAGCCTCGAGCGGATCGGCGAAGCGTTCGCCGCACACACGGACGCCGCCTCCATCAAGGTCGCGCTGGAGATCTGATGCGACCGAACCGCTCCGCGCGTCCTCGGGTCCGTCCGCCCGGAGCGAGGGGGCGCCGCTCGACGCCGTAGCGCGCTCGTCGGAACGCGACGGTCCCGCTGGACCCACGGGATAGAATCGTCCGCATGTGGCTCGCCCTGGCCCCTGGCGGCGGATCAAGAAGGCGATCCTCGCGTCCAACACGGCCGTCGGCACGTTCGGCCCGTACCTCGCCGCGAGCCTGATCACCACGCCGCTCGCGCTGACGACGTCGGCGGGTCACTTCCGGGCGGTGCCGCGGCACTGGAAGGCGTTCGTCGCGCTCGGCCTCTTCGCCGCGCTCACCACGCTGAGCCAGGGCAAGGCCTACACGCTCACGCTCGCCTCTTATGTCGAGGCCGTGAAGCAGGTCGAGATCCTCTACGCGATGGCGATCGGCATCCTGGCGTTTGGCGAGCGCCAGCGCGTCAGAGAGTCGGCGCTGGGGGCGTTCGTGATGCTCCTGGGGATGGTGCTGCTGGCACTCGCGACGTCGCCGGGCGAGGCGCGCGACCTAGATGTCCGGCCGCTTGCCGTGCGTCGCGCGGACCTCGGTTTTGATGCCGCCCCGCACGTTGAAGTCGCCCATCACCTCGAGCCAGCGTGGCCTGGCGACGGCCACGAAGTCGTTGAGGATCCGGTTGGTCACGTCCTCGTGGAAGGCGCCCTCCTGGCGGTACGACCACAGGTACAGCTTGAGCGACTTCAGCTCGACCAGGTGCTGGTCGGGCACGTACCGGATGCGGATCGTCGCGAAGTCCGGCTGGCCCGTGCGGGGGCAGAGGCACGTGAACTCGGGCACCGTCATCGTGACCTCGTAGTCCCGATCCGGGTGCGGGTTCGGCACGATCTCGAGCGTCTTCGACGGCGCGGTGGTCATGGCGCGATTATACTCACGGGCCCTCAGCGACTGGCGAGCCCGATGCCCACCGCGACCGCCGCGCACGCGACGACAAGCTCGGGCGTGAGCGGGTCCGCGGCGACCAGCGCCGCCGCGACGACGCCGAAGATCGGCTGGGTGAGAAAGAACGCCGAAAGCGCGCTCGGACGGTAGTCGCGCAGGAGCGCCAGGTTCACCACGAAGTTGAAGCCGGAGATCAAGCGCATCCACGCCAGGCGCAGCGGCGGGGCGTCCTCGAGGCCGAGCTTGATCACGACGCTGTTGGCGCCCCAGAGAATCGACACGAGCACGGCGACGGCGGCGCCCTTGAGGTCCATGTCCTTGGCAGGATGGCTCAGAGCGCTCTCGAGGATACGACACCTGGCATAATCCCCTCATGAAGATCGGTTTGATCGGCCTCGCCAAATCGGGAAAGACCACGCTGTTCAACCTGCTCACCGGCTCCAGCATCGCGACCGCGCGCTACGACTCGGGGCGCGCCGAGCTCCATACCGGGATGGCGCGCGTGCCCGACCCGCGCGTCGACCGGCTCGCCGCCCTCTTCAAACCGCGGAAGACGACGTACGCCACGTTCGAGGTCGTGGACCTTGCGGGCATCGCGAAGGGTGAGCGCGCCGGTCTCGACACCAAGGAATTCAGGAACGCGGACGCATTGCTCCACGTGGTCCGCGCCTTCGCCGACGAAGCCCTCGGCGCGCCCGCGCCGAAGCGAGACATCGAGGATCTCGAGACCGAGCTGATCCTGGCGGATCTGGAGGTCATCGAGCGGCGCCTGGAGCGCCTGGAGGCTTCGATCAAGAAGCAACGGAAGGACGCGGAGGTCCGAGAGCAGGCGATCCTCGCCCGCCTGAAGACGGACCTCGAGGGCGAGACGCCGCTCCGTGCGGTCGCGCTCACCCCGGATGAGGCCAGGGTGACTCGGGGATTCACCTTCCTTTCCCAGAAGCCCATCCTCCACTGCCTGAACCTGGACGAGAAGGCGATCGGCGAAGGCGCCCGAGGCGTCGAGCGGTTCGGCCTCGAGGCCATCGCCGCCGGCGCCTGGACCCGGATCGGATGGGTCTCCGCGGTGATCGAGGCCGAGGTGGCCCAGCTCGCCGGGGACGAGCAGCGCGCGTTCCTCGCCGAGCTTGGCTTGAAGGAACCTGCGATCCACCGCGTGCTAAGTGACTGCTATGCCTTGCTCGGGGCACCCGGGCTCAGGACGCGGCGGGCACCGTCCACTCGGACATCGGCCGAGGCTTCATTCGCGCCGAGGTGAACAGTTACGACGAGCTGGTAGCGGTCGACGGATCATTGCCCGAGCTCCGCGCGCGGGGACAGCTCAGGCTCGAGGGCAAGGACTATCTCGTGCGCGACGGGGAGATCTGCCACTTCCGCTTCAACGTCGGACGGTGACGGAAACCCTACGAAGTGACCCCGGGGATCTTCTTGAGCGGCCCGCCGAGCGCCTGCACGACGGCGGCGACCGTCGCGTCCGGCGTGTTCATCGGCAGGACGCAGCCCGGACCGATGATGAGCCCCGTGCCCGCCGTTTGCGCGATCGCATCCCAGGCTTCGCCGACCGCCTGCTCCGCCGTGCCGTCGCGGAGCGTCCTCCACTGGTGGAGCCCGCCGATGACCGCGCCCGGCACCTGGGCGCGGGCGTCCTGGAGTGACGGCGGCGTCGCGCGGTCGTCCCAGTTCCAGGCGTGGCCGGGCAGGCGTGCCAACCGATCGAACATGAGCCGGTCGCCGTGGCAGTGGACGATCGTCAGCGTCGACTTCGAGCGAATCGCCTCGAGGAACTGTCGGTCGTACGGCTCGCCGAAGCGCGCGTAGTCCTCCTCAGAGGAGGCCGACCGGCTGGCCGCCTGGATCGAGTAGAAGATGCCCGACACGCCTTCCGCCAGGGCCAGCAGGGCGAACTTGATGAGCGTCTCGGTGATCGCCTCGAGCGCGCCAGCGACGAGCGACGCATGCTCGCGCAGATCGTGCGGGAGCCGCTCGCCCGAGAGCTTTTTGGCGAGCGACAACGGCGAGAAGAGCGTCGGCACCACCGGCGCATCGCCGATCCGACGGTCGAAGCCGAGCCGAATGATCGTCTCGAGCTCCTCGGCGTAGCCGGGCGCCGCGGCGGGATCCAGCGTGCGGATCCCCTTCCAGTCCTCCGCCGAGCGCACCGCGCAGCTGGCGCACGGCCGGTGTCCGTCCTCGCGAACCGCGTCGGCCTCCACGCACCCCCAGGCCTCCACGGCGTAGCCGCCCCGCGGGGTGATCTTGAGGAAGTCCGAGCCGTACCGCTCGTGGAACCGGAGGGTCGCCTGGGCGAGGCCGGCGGGCGAGTGATCGACGCTCGGGAAATGGCGCCAAACCGCGTAGGGAACACGGTCGACGGGCTGGCGGTGGATCGCCGCAAGAATCCGCTCGCGCCGACTCATCTGTTTCATGCGCGCAGAATTCCACCGCTCAGCACCGGCTCGCCTCGCTCGTCGACCGCGTCGAACGCGATCAGGCCGTCGGCGCGCCCGCGACCGCGCACCGTGAAGCTCGACGGCATGAACACCAGTCCGGTGAAGCGCACGGCGACCTCTCCGACGCGCGTCGGGTCGCCGTCGAGGTCCTGCTGGACCACCTGCGACACGGCCAGCGCGAGCGTGGCCGAGCCGTGAAGGATGGGGGCCGACAGCCCGGCCGTGCGCGCGACGGCGACGTCGGTGTGGATCGGGTTCCAGATGCGGGCGCACTCCGAATAGACGTGCGCGGCGCGTGCCGCCACCGGAACCACCGCGGTCCAGCGTGTCTCGTCCGACGCCGGCGGGTCGGGCCGGGGCAGGCGATCGACCGCCGCGCGCGTCTCGGCCTCTGTCGAGACGCCGCGGTACACGGAGCCGTAGTCGGTCGTCGTCACGGGTCGGCCGTTCCGGTCCACCGTGGAGAAGCGCGCCACCACGAGCGTGCCGGCCCGGCTCGGCCGCACCTCGATGATCTGCGAGCGAGTGAGGAGGCGGTCGGCCGCGGCGGGCAGCCGGTGGATGATGACGTGGTGTGTCGCGTGGACGCCGAGCAGCACCCACGCCTCCCGGACGGTCTTGGCCCGCAGGGCCACGACCGACGGCCACTCGTAGCACACCGAGAAGAGCGGGTGGGCGACCGGCCCCGTGGGGGCGAGGGTATCGTAGTACCGCGGATCGTCCAGGCCGAGCGCCGCCGCATACGCCATCACCCAGCGCGCGTCCAGGGACGTGCTGAGAGCGCCCACCTCCGTCCCCACGATCCTCGCCGTGATCGCCGCCCGCCCGCCCTCTCGCCGGGTCATGATGGTCGGGGAAAATTCATCGCGTCCACGAAGATCTCCTCGAAGTCGGGATGCGCCGCGAGCGAGACGTGCTCGATTCGCCGCGCGATGGTCTCGGCCCGAGCGCGCTCGGTCTCCGAGAGCAGGCAGAGCTGCGCGCCGAGCGAGGCGGCGTTGCCGACGTAGCGGATCCGCTCGGGCGGCAGCGGCGGAATGAGCCCGATCCGCAGCGCGCTCTCGATCGACACGTAGTTGCCGAAGCCGCCCGCCAGCATCAGCTCGGCGACCCGTTCCGGCGGCACGCCGGCGACACGCTGGAGCATCGCGACGCCCGAGGCGATCGCTCCCTTCGCCAGCTGGACCTGCCGAACGTCGTCCTGGGTCAGCACGATCTCCTGGCGCGCTCCGGCCTCGCCCGGCCGGAGCACGACGACCTGACGCTCCTCGCCGCGCGCGACGACCCGGTCCCGCAGCCGCGGCGGGAGCGCCTCGCGCGCGTCCGAGCGCGGCCGTCTCGCCGATCGTGTGGACGCGGATGTCGCCGTCCACGGTGACGCGGTCGATGGCGCCGAGCGCCCCGCGCATGCCGTGACGGATCTGGGCGCCTTCGAGCGCCGGTCCCGCGGGCGCCGAGCACGCCCAGAGACGGTCGCGCGAGCCCAGCAGCACCTCCCCGTTGGTGCCGATGTCGACGGCGATGCGCACCTCGGCGCTCTCGTAGATGCGGGTGGCGAGCGCGACCGCGACGGCGTCGGCCCCGACGAACCCCGCCACCAGGGGCAAGAGGCACACTCTCGCCTCCGGCGCGACCTTCAGGAAGAGCTCGCGGGCCGAGAGGGTCAGCGCGTGGCGCATCACTGGCGCATACGGCGCGAGGCCGACGTGCGATGGATCGATGCCGAGCAGGATGTGATGCATGCACGTGTTGCCGACGACGACGACCTTGTAGATCCACTTCGCCAGCACGCCGGACTCGCGGCAGATCTGCTCGACGTGCTGGTTGAGGAGGCCGACGATCCGGGTGTGGAGCTTTCGCAGATTGCCGGGATTGAACTGCGCGAAGGCGATGCGCGACATGAGGTCGCCGCCGAAGACCGCCTGGGTATTCAGACTCGAGACCGACGCGAGCTGCTCGCCCGAGTCGAGCTCGATCAGCGTCGTGACCACGCTGGTCGTGCCGATGTCGATCGCGAGGCCGAACTTCATCCCGGCGGTGTCGCCGCGCTCGACGGCGAGGATCCGCTGCCGGCTCTCCGGCGCGCCGCCCGACGCAAACGTCGCCACGGTCACGCCGGCGGGGTCGTCGCGGAGCGCCTGCGGCAACCCCTGGAGCACCGCGGGGCCGATGTCGGCGGTGGTGAGGCCGACGGCCTCGAGGAGCTGCTCGAGGTCGGACGTCTGGTGATGCTCCTCGCGCGGCAGCGTGACCTTGACGACCTGCTTGGCGACGCCGGAATCGAGGGTGATCCGGCCGAGCTGCCGGACGCCGCGCCCGGCGCCGAGGATCTGGAACGAGCGTTCCTCGAGCGGCGGCGCGAGCTGAACGGTGACGGGCTCGTGGAGGACGCACTGGCAGGAGAGACGATATCCCTCGCGGACGAGGTCGTCGCCCAGCTGAACCTCGTCCATGAGCGTCGGCGGCGGCGGCAAGCCCGCCAGGAACTTGACCCGGCACGAGGTGCACCGGCCGCGCCCGCCACAGGTCGCGATGATGTCGACGCCGCCCGCGTGCGCCGCCTTGAGAATCGTGGTGCCGGGCGCAACGCTGAGCGTGCGGCGCTCGGCGTCACCGGGAGCGTGGAGGATCGTGAGCGCGACGGCCATGGCGTCTCATTCTAGTGGTATGCTCGCGCCGATGGAAATAGGCGTGGAGACCCTGCGGCGCATGGCCGCCCTCGGCGGGTTCGTCTGGACCGACGCCGAGCTCGAGTCGATCCGGCCCGCCGTCGAGCGATCTCGAGCCGACGACGCAGTATCGGATGTTCTGAGTGACCATGCGGAGCGCCGAGACGAACGAGCTCTGCTGGCTCTCCATGGCGGACCTCGGGCGGATGATCGCGACCAAGGAGGTCTCGCCCGTCGAGGTCGTGCGGGCTCACCTCGACCGTATCAGCGCCCTCGACGCGAGGCTCCGCGCGTTCATCACGGTCTGTGCCGATAGCGCGCTCCAGTCGGCCCGCGCGTCCGAGGCCGACCTGATGGCCGGCAAGGTCGCCGGACCGCTCCACGGTGTGCCCTGGGCGCCCAAGGACCTCTACTCGACGAAGGGCGTTCGCACGACCGGCGGCTCCAAGATCCTCGGCGACTCGGTACCGGCGGCGGACGCGACGGTCGTGGCGCGGCTCGGCGCGGCCGGCGCGATCGTGCTCGGCAAGCTGAACATGCACGAGTTCGCGTACGGGCCCGAGGGGCTCAACGCGCACTATGGCGACGCGCGGAACCCGTGGGACGCGCGCGCTCATCGCATCACGGGCGGCTCGTCCTCGGGCTCGGGGGCGGCCGTGGCGGCAGGTCTCGCGCCCGGGTCCCTCGGCTCGGACACGGGCGGCTCGATCCGCATCCCGGCCTCGCTCTGCGGCATCACGGGGCTCAAGCCGACCTACGGGCGGGTCAGTCGAGCCGGCGTGCTGCCGCTCGCCTGGTCGATGGACCACGTGGGACCGATGACGCGCACCGCCCGGGATTGCGCGCTGATGCTGAACGCGATCGCCGGCTACGATCCGGCCGACCCGACCACGAGCGTGCTGCCGGTGCCCGATTACACCGCGGCGCTCAGGGGCGATGTGAAGGGTCTTCGGGTGGGCCTCCTGTGCGCTCACTTCACGGACGTCGCGACCGCCGAGGTGCGCGCGGCCGTGGAGGCGGCGGCCGAGCAGCTCGAGCGGGCCGGGGCGATCCTCGACGAGGTGAACCTCGCCGGGGTCCTCCACGTTGCCGCCGCGTCCTCCGCGATCGTGGCCTCGGAGGCGCTCGCGTATCACGCCGGCTGGATGCGCGCCCGTCCCCAGGACTACCAGCCAGACGTCAGGGAGCGGCTCCGGATGGGCGCGTTCGTCAGCGGCGCCCACTACGTGCGCGCCCAGCAGCTGCGCGCCCTGGTGCGCTCGGAGATCGATGACGCCCTCGCCAAGCGCGACGTGCTCCTGGCCCCGGCGACACCGATCCCGGCGCCGGTCCTCGGCGAGCGTGAGACGACGCTCGGCGACGGCACGTCGGATGTGCGCGCAGCGTTGATCCGTCTCACGCGGCCGTTCAACTACTCCGGCCACCCGGCCGCCGCGGCGCCGTGCGGCTTCACGGCAGGCGGGCTCCCGATCGGGCTTCAGATCGTGGGGCGGCCGTTCGACGAGGCCACCGTGCTGCGCGTCGTCGACGCCTACCAGCGGCTCACTGACTGGCACACTCGCCGTCCGTCGGCCGCGTGAGCGCCGCCGGTCTTCGGAGGACCCGATGAGCGAAGCGAATGTGGGCGGGCGGCTCGCGGCGCTCGAGGCGCGGCTCGGCCGGCTCGAGCAGCTCCTCGCCGCCATCAACGACAAGCTCGATGGCGCGGCCCCCAATCTGGACGAGACCAGGCGCGGGATCCAGGCCTGGGTGACCGAGTACGTGTCGCTGCGGCTCCAGCAGCTCGTCCCGGAAACGTGCGGGCATCCCGAGCGCGAGGCGGAGACGATCATCGCCGAGGGGCCCGTGCTGCCGGGAACGCGCATTCGCTGCACGGAGGAGGTCATCCATCGGCTCGGTCGCATTCCGATCCCGTTCGTCCGGCAGATGGTGACGCAGAAGGTCGCCGAGACCGCGCGTGCCGAGAGCGTGGGCCTGGTGGACGTGCCGTTCTTCGAGCGCGCGGCGACCTTCTGACAGTGCAAGCTCTCGGGGGAGGATCTCCTGAGCTTCGATCACTGGAAGGAGCACGTGCTGGGAGGGCCGCGGCTGTAGACGGCGAGCCCGTCCGCATCCCGATCGAGGATGCCCTGGACCTCCACACCTTCGCGCCGCGCGAGGTGGCCCTGGTCGTCGGCGACTACCTGGAGGCCGCTCATGCCAGAGGATTCACCGAAGTGCGGTTGATCCACGGCCGGGGAATCGGCGTCCAGCGCAAGATCGTACGATCGCTGCTCGCCCGGCATCCCCTCGTTGCCGGCTATGCCGACGCCCCGCCCGAGCGCGGAGGTGCCGGCGCCACGCTCGTCCGATTGCGTCCCCACACGCGCTGAGGTTCTGCGCCGGTCGAGCCCGACGTCGGGCAGGCCCGTGGGATCAGTCGCGGTCGGCGCGAAGCAGGATCTGGCGGTCGGTGAAGGAAACGACCCTATCCGGGGTGAGCTTGAAGTCGAATGCAGCCCGGCACCGGTCGGGCGCTCGACGGACGAACGCTTCGAGCTCGCCCCGCGCCTCGGCGGTCATCCGCATCCGGCCGGTCCATTCGTCCCACTCGCGCGCCTTCCAGATGACGAAATCATCCATCACCGTCAGACCCGCCGCGCGCAGGAACGCCTTCCACTCCGCCGTCCGGTAGCTCCGCACGTGTGAGGGATCACGCCGCCGCTCGACCTCGAGGATGAACGCGCTCGCTTCGGAGTCGTCGTGGCCGAGGATATCTTGCAGCAGGAGCGTGCCGCCTGCTGTAAGAACTCGGTGGATCTGGCGGACGGCGGCCCCGACATCGGCGAAGTGATGCGCGGCGGTGCGGCAGGTGACGATATCGAACGATCCGTCGCGGAAGGGCAAGGCGCCGGCGTCCCCGGCGACGAATCCCACGTTGGCGGCACCGCGCGCCTGCAGGTGCCCGCGCGCGGCCTGGAGCATGGGCTCCGTGAGGTCGTACGCGACCACCCGCCGCGCGATGCCGGCAAAGGCGAGGGCCGTGTGCCCCCCGCCGGTCGCGACATCGAGCACGCGGTCGCCGCGTCGGGCGGCACCCCAGGCCAAAAGCCGCTCGAGATCCTCACCCGCCGCGTGAAGGGGGCTCGCGACGTACGCCCCGGCGCTCCCGCCGAACTGCTCCTGGACGCGGCGGGTGTGCGCGTCACTCATTTCTTCTTCACCCGCTCGGCGAGGTGACGGAGCAGGAAGTCCGCGTCGAGCGGCGAGAGATCGAACCGCCGTGACGCTTCGTCGACGAGCGTGACGCGATCCGCGTTCGGGTTATCGACGAGCTGGTCGTCGATCCACTTCACGGCCTGCTTGATGGGTGCCTCGCCCGCCATGGCGGCTCACCTCCCGTGCGAGCCTTACCTGTGCTCCGGCTCTGTCTTCCAATCCCTTCGAAGACTGCGCGTGCGCGGCCATTGTACCCGGGAGGCCCCCTCGGAAGGGCCCGACCACGGGCCGTGGGAAAATGGCCTACCGAGATCAGTCCAATTGGCCCTTGACGATTAGACGATTCAGGCCAAAATGGCTTGGCAGGAGAACACCGGGGTGAACATTCCGCTCAACCGCGACAACCCCACGGCGCTGCCGCGCCAGATCCAGGCGCACCTGGAGCGCCTGATCCACGAGCGGCTCCTGACGCCGGGGATGAAGCTCCCGGCCACGCGCGAGCTCGCGCGGCAGCTCGGCGTCAACCGGGGAACCGTGTCGCTCGCGTACGAAGAGCTGGTTGCGGCCGGCTGGGCGCGCGCCCACGTGGGGCAGGGGACCTTCGTCGCCGCGCGGCCCGCGAGCGGCGGCGTGCCAGTGGCGTCGCCCGCCGCGCCGCCGGTGGCGCTGGACTGGTCCGGGCTCTTCTCGCGGAACGCGCAGATTCTCGGCGCCGACGACGAGCGGTCCCGCGCCGTGACTCCGATCCCGTCGAGCACGGCCATCGTGTCCTTTGCCGGCGGCATGCCGGACAGCGGCCTCTTCCCGACCGACGCCTTTCGCCGCGTGCTGAACCAGGTCATCCGCGAGGAGGGATCGTCGCTCCTGCAGTACTACGGGGCCGGCGGCTATCCTCCGCTGCGACAGTACCTCTCGACGTACCTCTTGCGGTTCGGCCTCGAGGCGCGGCCCGAAGAGATCCTGATCGTCAACGGCTCGCAGCAAGGGTTCGATCTGATCGCCCGTACCCTGATCGATCCGGGCGACTTCGTGGCGATCGAGCAGCCGACGTACCCGCGCGCGATGCAGGTGTTCCGGTCGTTCGGCGCGCAGCTCCTCAGCGTGCCCTGGGACGGCATGGGACCCCGGGCCGAGGTCTTCGAACGCCTGCTGGAGCGTCACACGCCGAAGCTCTTCTACTGTCAGCCGAGCGCGCACAATCCGACGGGACTGGCCGTGGCGCCGGAGACCGGCCGTCGGCTGCTCGAGGCGGCGGTGCGCCACCAGGTGCCAATCGTCGAGGACGGGTTCGACGGCAGCCTCTACTACGGCGATGGGCCCACCCTGCCGCTCAAGGCCGCCGATCGCGGCGGAGTCGTCATCTACATCGGCACGTTCTCGAAGATCCTCTTCCCGGGCCTGCGGCTCGGGTGGCTCGTCGGGCCCCGGCCGATCCTCGAACGCCTCCAGGCGGCCAAGCAGCTCGCCGACCTACACACGAGCGCTCTGATCCAGGCGGCGGTGCACCGCTTCTGCGAGCGTAAGCTCCTCGACCGCCACGCCACGCGGGTCATGACGGAGTACGCGCGGCGGCGCTCGCTCCTGCTGGCAGCGCTGGGGCGACGCATGCCGTCCGAGGTCACCTGGACGGAGCCGAAGGGGGGATTCTCGCTGCTGCTGACGCTGCCGGCGGGGATGGACGCGGGGGCCCTCCTCCCGCAGGCCGTCGAGCGGGGCGTCGCCTTCACGCCCGGCGCGCCCTTCTTCGTGGACGGTGGCGGCCAGCGCACGCTGCGACTCTCGTTCTCGTCGGTGGCGGCCGGGAGGATCGACGAGGGCATCCGGCGGCTCGCCGAGACGATCAAATCCGCGCGCAGCCGTCTCCGAGGCCGGGAACGGGTGGACCGCGCGGCGGTTCCGGTCGTATAGCGCAAAAAAGGAGAACCTACATGTCGGACCTGAACGGACTGCGGATCGCGGACAGAAAGCACATCGGCCTCGCCGAGATGCTGAAGGGCGGGGTCATTATGGACGTCACCAACGCCGAGCAGGCGAAGATCGCCGAGGACGCGGGTGCCGCGTCCGTCATGGCGCTCGAGCGCGTGCCCGCGGACATCCGCAAGGAAGGCGGCGTCGCCAGGATGTCGCCCGTGAAGAAGATCAAGGAGATCCAGCAGACGGTGACGATCCCGGTCATGGCGAAGGTGCGGATCGGCCACTTCGTCGAGGCGCAGATCCTCGAAGCCCTCGCCGTCGACTACATCGACGAGTCGGAGGTGCTGACGCCCGCCGACGAGCACTTCCACATCGACAAGTTCGCCTTCCGCATCCCCTTCGTCTGCGGCTGCCGCGACCTGGGCGAGGCGCTCCGGCGCATCGGCGAGGGCGCGGCGATGATCCGGACCAAGGGCGAAGCGGGCTCCGGCAATATCGTCGAGGCGGTCCGCCACATGCGCGCGATCGTCTCCGGCATCCGCCGCCTCACCACGCTGGGGCCCGAGGAGTTGATGACCGAGGCGAAGACGCTGGGCGCCCCGTACGAGCTCGTGCGCTGGGTGGCCAAGGCCGGCAAGCTCCCCGTGCCGAATTTCTCGGCGGGCGGCATCGCGACGCCGGCGGACGCGGCCCTCATGATGCAGCTCGGGGCGGAGGCGGTCTTCGTCGGCTCCGGCATCTTCAAGTCGAGCGACCCGGCGAAGCGCGCCCGCGCCATCGTGCAGGCGACGACGCACTTCAAGGACCCCGACGTGCTGGCTCGCGTGAGCGAGGACCTCGGTGACGCGATGGTCGGGCTCGAAATCTCGAAACTCCCGGAGAAGGAACTTCTGCAGACACGGGGCTGGTAGGTCACTCACGATGCGGGTCGGGGTCCTCGCCCTCCAGGGCGACTTCGCGCTCCACGCCAGGGCGCTCGCAAAGTGCGGTGTCGAAGCGGTCGAGGTGCGAAAGCCGGCCGAGCTCGACGCCGTCGAGGGGCTCATCATCCCCGGGGGCGAGTCCACGACCCTGCTGAAGCTCATGGATGCGTGGGACTTCGCGCCCGCCATCGCGAAGTTCCACGGCAGCGGCAAGCCCATCTTCGGAACCTGCGCGGGCCTCATCCTCCTGGCGCGCGAGGTGGAGAGCCCGCGGCAGTTTTCGCTCGGGCTCATCGATGTCGGCGTCGAGCGCAACGCTTACGGCCGCCAGCGCGAGTCGTTCGAAGCCTCCGGCGTGGCAACGCTCGACGCGGGTCCGGTTCAGCTCGAGATGGTCTTCATCAGGGCGCCGAGGATCCGCCGGGTGGGCCCGAGCGTCCAGGTGCTGGCCGAGTACGCGGGCGAGCCGGTCCTGGCTCGGCAGGGTCGGGTTCTGGTGGCGACGTTTCACCCGGAGCTCACCGAGAGCACGACGGTCCATCGCTACTTCTGCGACCTGGTGGGCCGCACCAGGGTGGCCGCGTGATCTTCCACGACTACTACTCGGACGTCCCGCGCGCCGAGGTCGATCGCTTCGTGCAGTCCCAGGAGCTGGCGCGGCTCATCACAGTGGGCGACGATGCGATTCCCCACGTTGGTCTCTATCCGTTTCTCTACGACGAGAAAAGCCTGGATCTGCACCTTGTTCGATCCGATGAGCAGATCAAGGACTTGAAGGTCCGTCCCCGCTGCGTGCTCGAGGTCGACGAGGTCCTCGCGGTGATCCCATCGTACTGGGTTCATCCCGAGTACGGGGGCTCGGCGACCGCCTATCATCGGACCGTCATCTTCGAGTGCGAGGCGCGGGTCGCCGAGGATCCGGAAGCCGTCGCGGCGCAGCAGCGCCGGCTGCTCGCGCGATACCAGCCCGAAGGGGGATTCAGGCCGCTCGACCCGGCCGATCCGCTCTACCGCGGAGCGATGGCTCAGCTGGCCGCCGTGAGGCTCGAGATCAGGCGCTGGCGCGCGAAGTTCAAGCTGGGGCAGAATCGCCCTGCCGAGGCTCGGCGACGGGTGATCGCCGAGCTCCGCAAGCGCGGGCGCCCGAGCGACGGGCGCGCCGCGGAGGCGCTCCAGTGGACCATCGACGGGCGCGAGGAACGGCCAGGTAACGCGTAACGCTGGACGGGGCAGGGAGGACCACGCGATGAAGATCACGGCGAACGGAATTTCGATGAACTACACGATGGACGGTCCGGCCGGGGCGCCGGTCGTCACGCTGAGCCATTCGCTCGCGACGACGCTCGCCATGTGGGAGCCGCAGCTGAAGGCCCTGACGGCGCGCTGGCGTGTCATGTCCTACGACACACGCGGCCACGGTGGGACGGACGCTCCCAAGGCCGCCTACTCCCTCGACCAGCTCGCCGACGACGCGCAGGCTCTCCTGCGCGCCCTCGGGATCCAGCGCACTCACTGGGTGGGGCTCTCGATGGGCGGCATGATCGGCCAGACCCTGGCCCTCAAGGCGCCGGAGCTCTTCACGAGCCTCGTCCTGTGCGACACCTCGAGCCGAGTTCCGCCCGAAGCGAAACCACTGTGGGACGAGCGCATCCACACCGCGGAGGCGAAGGGGATGGAGCCCCTCGTGGAGGGAACGCTCGGGCGGTGGTTCACGGCGCCGTTCAAGGAGCGGGGCGGGAGCGTCGTCGAGAGCGTGCGCACGATGATCCGGTCGACGAACCCGGCCGGCTACATCGGGTGCTGCCAGGCGATCTCGGGTCTCAATCTCACCGACCGCATCGGCGCCATCAAAGTGCCGACGCTGATCATCGTCGGGGAAGACGACCAGGGCACGCCGGTCGCGGCGTCGAAGGTCATGCACGCGCAGATCAAGGGCTCTGAGCTGGTCGTGCTCAAGTCGGCTGCCCACCTGTCCAACATGGAGCAGCCCGGGGCCTTTACCAACGCCCTCACCGGTTTCCTGAGCAAGGTCGGCTAGCAGCGCGCCCGGGCTTTCCGGAAGGTCCTGCGCGGACTTGGAGCGCAGCCGACCGCCTCTTGACAGGACAAGTGGGTGGCCGTAGTCTCTGGTCAGACCAGCCGACCACGATGAGCGCCCCACGACGTAGCGAGAGTTTGAGGAGGAGTGAATGGCTGCCCTGATCTGCGAGGTCGTGTACCGCGGTATCTTTCAGAAGAACCTTGCCGCGCGCATCACGCGCGGGATCGTGCTGTCGGCGCGCAAGTCGGGCCGATGGGGCATCGCGTTCGGCCGGTACGGCGACAGCCCCCAGCGAAACGGGATCCCCGCGAAGGACTTCGCGATCGTCGCCGACACCAAGGAAGAGCTCGAGCAGAACATGGCACGCTACGAGCCCAAGCACGTGGACGTCACGATCGCCGTGGACGACACGCTGTCGAAAGGCGTCGAGTCGTGGGCGTGGTACGGGCTGCAGCCGATCAATCGCCTCACGGTGCCGAACGGTACGCTCCTGATGACGTCGCTCCAGAGCTTCGACAGCCTGCTGAAAGACATCCACAAGAAGGACGCGCCGTACAAGCTGGCGCTCCTCCGCGCCAAGGCGTCGTTCTCCGGGCTCTGGGTCTACAAAGAGGACCACACCGAGGTCCGGATCTTGGGCGCCCTCGCGAAGATCGCGCCGTCCTTCCTGACCCTCGACGCGGTCGGCCAGGCCATCCGGGAGATGGAGTGGGGCTCCGACCTCAAGGTCGAGTCGGCGAAGAAGGCGTACGAGCGACTCGAGTCGCGCGAGGTCAAGCTGACCGAGGGCAACGCCGAGATCCCGTACTCGTTCGAGATGCCCAAGTGGTGGGAGATGCGGGAGGGCGTGACCATTCCGGCGATCCCGGTCGGTAAGCCGAAGGAGGACGGCAAGGGGTATGTGCCCGAGCGCAACCCGTACTTCAAGAAGTTCACGACGCGGACGATGCGGCCCGTCGTCGACTTCGACACGTGCGTTAAGTGCACGCTCTGCTGGATCCAGTGCCCCGACTCCTGCTTCGACGTCATGCCCGACGGGACCTACGACGCCAACATGGAGGCGTGTTGCGGCTGCGGCGTGTGCGAGGCGGTCTGCCCGGTGGAGCACTGCATCACCATGGTCAACGAGTCGGTGTTCGACGACAACGCGAGCCAGTGGGAGATGTGGCGCAAGGACAAGAGTGCCTACAAGGTCTGGATGACGTCGAAGATCGGCGACAAGAACGCGACCGTGCGCTCCCACGGTTTCCGGTTCCGTGGCCAATACGAACAGGAGCTCGAGAAGAACCTCGATGGCGGCGGTGTCGAGATCGCCGCCGGCATCCCGGGCGAGAACGCGCAGCACAAGACGATCAAAGGGTAGGGCGAGCCGCAGGCGAGTCGAGTCGATGAACGGGGCAGTGCGGACCTCTGGATTTCGCGGGGCTGGGGCCCCGCCGTCCGAGGCGAGTGAATGAACGGAGGACCAGCGCAATGGCGGTTGTGACCCAGGCGGCTCCGGCCGTCCACGAAGAGGACAAGGAACTCCTGATCTCCGGCAGCGAGGCCGTCGCCGAGGCGCTCACCCTCGCCGACCTCGACGTCGTCACGGCCTACCCGATCCGGCCGTACGACACCGTCATGCAGGCGATCGCCAAGAAGATCTCGGGCGGCCAGCTCGTGGCCGAGTACATCGTGGCCGAGGGCGAGCACAGCCAGTTCGAGATCGTCAAGCACGCCTCGACGGTCGGCGCGCGCGTCTTCTGCGGCTCGTCCGGCGTCGGCTGGATGTACGCCATGGAATGCCTCGTCGTGACGCCCCCGCTGCGGGTGCCGATGGTGGCGCTCGTGGGCAACCGTGCCCTCGACGATCCGGGCGCCTTCGGGGTGGAGCACAACGACGCGCTCGTCGTGCGCGACCTCGGGTGGCTGCTCTGCTGGATCGACACTTCCCAAGAGGCGCTCGACACCACGCTGATCGCCTATCGGGTCGCCGAGGACCGGCGCGTGTTCCTGCCGCTGGCGATCTCGGCGGACGGCGCGTTCCTCACCCACTCCCAGGCGCTCACGATGGTGCCGCCGAAGTCGAAGGTCGACCGGTTCCTGCCGCGCTACGACCGGGGCGACCTCCTGCTGCACCCCGACAACCCGATCACCGTCGCGCCCCAGGCCAACGAGGACTGGGTCATCGAGATCCGTCGCCAGAACAACGAGGCGATGGCGCGCGCCGTGGGCGTCATCGAAGAGGCATACGCCGACTTCCGGCGCGTCTTCGGGCGCGGACCCGAGAACCCGTGGTTCGAGGAGTACATGGCCGCCGACGCCGACGTGATCCTGGTCGGCATGGGCACGATCTCGCTGCCGATCAAAGTGGCGATCCGCGAGCTGCGCGCCAAGGGCAAAAAGGTCGGCCTCGTGCGGCTCCGCTGGTTCCGGCCGTTCCCGACCGAGCGGCTGGTCGCTGCGCTCTCGAAGGCGAAGGCGGTGGGAATCATCGACCGAGACTATTCCTTCGGCTCGCCGTTCGGGTCGGGCGTGGTCGCCAACGAGATCCGCGCGGCCCTGTATAATGCCGAGCGGAGGCCGCCGCTCCTGTCCTTCATCTGCGGCCTGGGCGGACGCGAGGTGACACTCGAGGACGTCTACAAGGCTACGGACCTCTGCTACGCAGCCGCAACGGCCGGGAAGTCCGACACCAAGACCCACTGGCTGGGCGTTCGGGAATAGGAGAAGCCACCATGGCCGAGACGACCACGTTCAGCAACGCCACGCAGATCCTCGAGCCCTTCCGCGGCGTCAAGCGGGTCACGATCGAGGAGTACTTCACCTCCGGGCATCGGACCTGTCAGGGGTGCGAGTCCGCGCTGGTCATGAAGCTCATGGTGAAGGCGGCCGGCCCGCGCACGATCGTGCTCGGCTCGACCGGATGCATGTACGTCGCGAACACGACCTATTACACGACGCCCTGGGTGGTGCCGTGGATGCACACGCAGCTCGGATCGTCCGGATCGGCGGCGCTCGGGACGGCGGCGGGGCTCAAGGCCCTGATGCGGAAGGGTAAGATGAAGTCCGAGCCGATCAACGTCATCGCGTTCTGCGGCGACGGCGGCGGCGCCGACATGGGCATCGGCGCCATCTCGGCGACCCTGACCCACAAAGAGTACAACTCGCTGATCCTCCTCTACGACAACGAGTCGTACGCCAACACCGACATCCAGCTCTCCGGGATGACGCCGTACGGCGCCAACACCACGTTCAGCCCGCCCGGCAAAGTGAAGCGCCTCATCCACACCCGGTGGAAGAAGAACATGGCGGGCATGCTGGCGGCGGGGCACACGGAATGCCGCTACGTGGCGACGGTCTGCGCCTCGTATGCCGTGGAGATGATGAACAAGGTGCGCCGCGCGCTGACGATCGGCGGCCCGACGTTCATCCACTCGCTGGATCCGTGCCCGAAGGGCTGGGACTACGACCCGATGCTCTCCCACGAGCTGGGCGAGCTGGCGATCGAGACCGGGATCTTCCCCCTCTACGAGGTGGAGGACGGCCAGGTCACGTACTACGGCAAGACCAAGGCGATCGTCGAGGGGCGTCCACGCAAGCCGGTCCGCGAGTATCTGCTCAAGCAGGGTCGCTTCGCGCACTTCATCGAGGAGGATCTCGCGTACTTCCAGGCGAAAGTGGACGAGATGTGGGAGAAGTGGGAGATTCCGGCGGTGGTGCCGTTCCGCCGCCTGGACGCGACGAAGGCGGCGCTGTCAGCGAAGTAAGGCCCGGATCGCCCGTGGCTCCTCCTCGCCGCCCTTAGCAGGTAGGGCCGGGCTCCCGTGAAACGGGACCCGGCCCTTTCGTGTTCCATACTTCGTGTTCCATACGTGGACGTATCCCAGCACGACATGGACCCGAGACCTGGCCTCGGGCAAAGGAGCGAGCGATGAAGCTCGACACCGTTGTCGCCCGCGTTCTCGCGCTGCTGATCGTCATCCCCGCCTCCGCGGCCGCCTGGGAGCCGACCAAGCCGATCGAGTTCGTGGTGCCGGCCGGGACCGGCGGTGGCGCCGACCAGATGGCGCGCCTGATCGCCGGCATCGCCGAGAAGCACAAGCTCTCCCCCCGTCCGCTCATCGTCGTCAACAAGGCGGGCGGGGCCGGCGCCGAGGGGTTCCTCGACATCAAGGGCAAGAAAGGCGACGCCCACACCATCATCATCACGCTCTCGAACCTGTTCACGACGCCGCTGCACACCGGCGTTCCCTTCAACTGGAAGGACCTCACACCGATCGCCCGCATGGCGCTGGACCAGTTCATCCTCTGGGTCAACGCGGAGACGCCGTACAAGACGGCGAAGGACTACATTGCGGCCGTGAAGGAAAAGATGGGGAAGGCCGACCAGATGAAGATGGGGGGCACCGGCTCGGCGCAGGAGGACCAGATCCTCACGATCCAGCTCGAGCAGGCGCTCGGACTCAAGTTCACCTACGTGCCGTTCAAGGGTGGTGGTGAGGTCTGCGTCAACCTCGTCGGCAAGCACGTCGATTCGACCGTCAACAACCCGATCGAGTGCGTGAGCCACTGGAAGGCCGGGCGCGTCCGTCCGCTCGCCGTCTTCGATACCGCACGAATCCCCGTCGGCGAGTGGAAGGAAATCCCGACGGTCAAGGAGGCGCTCGGCGCCGACGTGAACTATCTGATGCTACGGGGGATCTTCGGCGCGCCGAGCATGCCGAAGGAGGCGGTGGAATGGTACGTCGCCTTCCTCAAGAAGGTCAGCGAGACTCCGGAGTGGAAGAAGTACACGGACGACGGCGCGCTCAAGCCCGCCTTCGCCACCGGCCCCGAATACGTGAAGTGGGTGGAGGAGAACGAACAGCTCCACAAGGAACTGATGGCCAAAGGGGGCCTGCTGAAGAAGTAAGATGCGCGTCGCCGACCTCGCCACCGCGTCGGTCTTGATCCTGCTGGGCGGGGTCGTGGTCTTCGACTCGATACGGATCGGCATCGGGTGGGGAACGGACGGACCCAAGAGCGGATTCTTCCCGTTCTGGCTCGGGGTGATCATGATCGCGACGTGCGTCGCGATCATCGCGCGGGCCTGGCGCCGCTCGACCGACACGCCGTTCGTGACGCGCGCGCAGCTCGTTCCGGTGCTCAAGGTGCTCTGGCCGGCCACGCTGATGGTGATCCTGGTCAAGCCGCTGGGGCTCTACGTCGCCTCGGCCCTCTACATGGGGTTCTACATGCGCTGGGTCGGTCGGCACGGCTGGGTCGTGGTGGCCCTCTGCGCGATCGGCGTCCCGGTGCTCACGTTCCTGGTGTTCGAGACGTGGTTCCTGGTGCCGATGCCCAAGGGCCCGCTCGAGGCGTGGCTGGGCTACTGACCCATGGGCGTCGAGAACCTCCTCCTCGGATTTCACATCGCGATCACGCCCTTCAACCTCTTCGTCGCGGTCGTCGGCATCACGCTCGGCACCGTCATCGGTGTCCTGCCCGGGCTCGGGGGCGCCAACGGCGTCGCGATCCTGCTGCCCCTCACGTTCACGATGCCACCCACCTCGGCGATCATCTTGTTGACGTCGCTCTACTGGGGGGCGCTCTTCGGGGGCGCGATCACGTCCGTGCTGTTCAACATCCCGGGCGAGCCGTGGTCGGTCGCGACCACCTTCGACGGCTATCCGCTGGCGCGGCAGGGGAAAGGCGGCCAGGCGCTCACGGCGGCCTTCACCTCGTCATTCGTCGGCGCCCTCTTCTCGATCGTGCTCATCACCTTCTTCGCGCCGCTTCTCGCGGAGATCGCCCTGCGCTTCGGCCCGCCGGAGTTCTTCGCGATCCAGCTCCTGACCTTCTCGAGCTTCATCGGGCTCGGCGGCGGCGATCCGCTGAAGTCGCTGGTGTCCATCGTCCTCGGGTTCGTCCTCGCCGCCGTGGGCCTCGACATCGTCACCGGTCAGCTCCGGATGACGTTCGGCTTCATCGACCTCATGAAAGGGTTCGACTTCATCGTGGCGGTCATCGGGCTCTTCGGAGTCGGCGAGATCCTCCTCAGCGTGGAGGAAGGGCTCAGCTTCCGGGGCATTGCGACGGGAATGAACCTCCGCGTGGTGCTCGACACCTGGAAGGTGCTGCCGCGCTACTACCGCACGTTCGTGCGCGGAGCCTTCATCGGCTTCTGGATGGGATTCAAGCCGGGCGGCGCGACGCCCGCCTCGTTCATGAGCTACGCCTTCGCGAAGCGCTTCTCGAAGCACCCGGAGCGGTTCGGCACGGGAGAGCTCGAGGGCGTCGTCGCGCCGGAGACGGCGGCCCACGCGGCGGGCGTGGCGGCGATGCTGCCGATGCTCACGCTCGGCATTCCGGGCTCGCCGACGGCGGCGGTCATGCTCGGCGGCCTCATCATCTGGGGGCTCCAGCCCGGACCGCTCCTCTTCACGGAGAAGCCCGACTTCGTCTGGGGGCTCATCGCCAGCATGTACACCGGCAACATCATCGGCGTGCTGATGGTCCTGGCGTTCGTGCCCTTCTTCGCCGCGATTCTCCGCATTCCATTCGCGATCCTCACGCCGCTGATCGTCGCCGTCTGCGCGATCGGCTCGTACGCGGTGCACAACAGCATGATCGACATCTGGTACATGCTGATCTTCGGCGTCGTCGGCTACGTGTTTAAGAAGCTCGACTATCCGCTGGCACCGCTCGTCCTGGCGCTGGTCCTCGGCGATCTGGCCGAGAACGCGCTCCGCCAGAGCCTGATCATGTCCCAGGGATCGCTGGCGATCTTCGTGACGCGACCGATCGCCGGCGCGATCACGGCGGTCGCGATCTTCTTCTTCGTGTTGCCGGTCGTGACGCCGTGGTGGCGCCGGCGGCGCGGAACGCCCCTGCCGACCGCCTCGCTGCGGGAGACGTGATGGCGATCCTGGCCGACCCGGAATTCTGGATCCGTCTCGTCGGCATCGGCGCGCTCAATCTCCTCCTGTCCGGCGACAACGCGCTGGTCATCGCCCTGGCGGTGCGCGCCCTGCCCAAGCGAAAGCGTCTGCTCGGTCAGATCTGGGGGGCGCTGGGGGCGGTCGTGCTGCGATTGATCTTCGTTGCGGTCATCAGCGTGCTCCTCAAGATTCCGTTTCTCCAGCTCGTCGGTGGGATACTCCTCGTCTGGATCGCCGTCAGGCTCGTCCGGCCGGAGCTCGGGGGCGAGAGTAACATTCGGCACGGTACCTCGCTGTGGGAGGCCATCTGGGTCATTATCGTGGCGGACGTGACGATGAGCCTCGACAACGTGCTGGCGATCGCCGCCACGGCACACGGCGATCTCTTACTCGTCATGTTCGGGGTCGGGCTCTCGCTTCCGATCGTCATCTGGGGCGCCGGCGTCCTGGCTCATCTCATGAATCGCCACGCGTGGATCGTCTGGCTCGGTGGAGGCCTCCTCGGCTATGTCGCGGGCGAGATGATGATGGACGACCCGGTCATCCGCCGATGGATGGGCGACAACGCCGCGGCGCTCCACTATCCGGTGCCGATCGCGATGGGGCTCGTGCTCACGGGGCTCGGCTGGTGGTTCGGTCGGCGCCACCCTCACGTCCACGTCCCGGAGAACCTCTGAGGTCTCGATGAGCGTGCCCGGGCGCCGGAAGGCCGGGGGGGAGCCGGCGGACCATGCCATCGGGCTCGACCCGATCAAGTCCACGCGGATCTACGAGGAGATCGTACGCCAGGTCAAGCAGCTGATCGCAGACGGGCGCCTCAAGAGTGGCGATCGGCTGCCGCCCGAGCGGGAGCTCGCCGAGAAGTTCGTCGTCAGCCGCACCTCGGTACGCGAAGCGCTGCGGGCGCTTCATCGAGATCCGTCCGGGCGAGGGCACGTTCGTCCGCCAGGTGTCGATCGACGCGCTGGTCGCCCCCTTGGCCCTCGTGATGACGTCGCAGCGGGAGGCGATCGGGGAGCTCTTCGAGGCCCGGCGGCTCCTCGAGCCAGCCATCGCGGCCCTCGCGGCCAGTCGCGCCACGCCGGAAGAGGTCCAGGAGATGGAACGGATCCTCGACGATCAAGCGCGGGAAGTCGCGGCCGGGAGGACCGGGCTCGCCCAGGACGCCGCCTTTCACACCGCGATCGGCACAGCCGCCCACAATCGCGCGATCACGCGGATCGTGCACGCGATCATGGACCTCTTGACCCAGAGCCGTGAGGAGTCGCTCAACACGCCCGGCCGCCCCACGCGCTCGCACCAGGACCATCGCCGCATCCTCCAGGCGATCGCGCGACGCAATGCCGCCGCCGCGCGACAGGCGATGCTCGACCACATCGTCGCGGTCGAGGGGCTCGTGCACGGCAGGACGCCGGAGCGCGGCGAGGGCGGCCGGCGCGCGGGCGCTTGACCATGTCCGGGTGAGTCCGTATACTCCGCATCGTGCTCGACATAACGTCGCGCGTGTTGCTGCTGGGTCTGATTCTGCTGGCGCTGCCGGCCCTGCCCGGAGCATCCGCGACGTAGCGCGACATCGGATGCCACGGGCGGGGACGAGCCCGTGGCGATGAGGACCTCAAGGGCCACGGGTGGAACGACCCGTGGCCCTTCGCTTTTGTGCCGCCGGATTCCGGGAATCCGGGCAGGAACGAATGACATGAGCGTGGTGGGGGTGGCGAGCGGTAGAATAATTGACACTGATGCTCGTTATCCACTAATATCACACGGCTTTTTGGTCATCGGAGACGGAGACCCGCGCCTATGACGAAATACGTCTACTTCTTCGGGGGTGGGCACGCCGAGGGCTCCTCCCTCATGCGGAACCTGCTGGGCGGCAAGGGGTGCGAGCTGGCGGAGATGACGAACCTCGGGATCCCGGTCCCGCCGGGATTCACGGTGACGACGCAGGCCTGGGCCCACTACAACCGGTCCGCGCACGAGTGGCCCGACGAGTTGTGGGACCAGACGCTCGAGAACCTCCAGCGGCTCGAGAGCGCCGCGGATGCCGGATTGGGCGATCCCAACCGGCCGCTCCTGGTCTCCGTCCGATCGGGCGCCCGCGTGTCGATGCCGGGCATGATGGAGACGATCCTCAATCTCGGCCTGAACGACACGACCGTCGAAGGGCTCGCGACGCGTACACGCAACGAACGGTTCGCGTGGGACTGCTACCGCCGCTTTGTCATGATGTTCGCAAACGTGGTCCTGGGCGTGCGGCGCGAGGTCTTCGACGCGGAGCTCGACGCGGCGAAGTCGCGCCTCGGCGTCACGACCGATCCGGAGGTGCCGGCGGCCGAGCTCCGAAAGCTCACCGACGTCTTCAAGAACATCGTCAGCGAGCGGACGGGACGCGCCTTTCCCCAGGACGTGAAGGAGCAGCTGCGGCTGGCGATCAACGCCGTCTTCGATTCCTGGTTCGCGAAGAAGGCCGCGGAGTACCGCCGCATCCACAACGTTCCCGAGGAATGGGGCACCGCGGTGACCGTGATGGCCATGGTGTTCGGAAACCTCGGCGAGACCTCGGGGACGGGCGTCGGCTTCACGCGCGATCCACGGACCGGCGAACCGCGCTTCTACGCCGAGTTCCTGCCCAACGCCCAGGGCGAGGACGTCGTCGCCGGCATCCGTACGCCGCTGCCGATCGAGGCTCTGCGCCAGCGGATGCCGGCGATCTACGACGAGGTCCTCGAGATCGCCGGACGCCTCGAGCGGCACTACAAAGACATGCAGGACATCGAGTTCACCGTGCAAGACGGCACCCTCTACCTGCTGCAGACGCGCGCGGGCAAGCGATCCGCGCGCGCCGCGGTGAAGGTGGCCAGGGATCTCGTGAACGAGCACGTCATCGACCAGCACACCGCGCTGCTCCGCGTCCGGCCGCAGGAAGTGAACGAGGCAATCCGGCCCGTCTTCGACGACCGGGACAAGGCCGCGGCGATCGACAAGGGGCGACTGCTGGCGCGCGGCCTGCCCGCCGCGCCGGGCGCGGCGGTCGGCAAGGCGGTCTTCGACGCGGATCGCGCGGTCGAATGGGCGCACGCCAACGAAAAGGTCATCCTCGTCCGTCCTGAGACCTCGCCGGAGGACGTGGCGGGCATGTACGCCGCGGAGGGCATCGTCACCTCGCGAGGCGGCCGGACGTCGCACGCGGCCGTCGTCGCGGTCGGGATGGGCAAGGCCTGCGTGGTCGGAGCCGCCGAGATCGTCGTGGACGAGCATCGCCGCGTATTCGAAGTCGGCGGTCGCATCGTCCGCGAGGGCGACTGGATCTCGGTCGACGGCGGAAGCGGAGAGGTCCTTCTCGACACGGTGAAGACCGTCGAAGGCGAGCTGGGGGACGAGGTCCAAGAACTCTTGTCCTGGGCCGATCGCTATCGAAAGGAAGGGCTCGGCGTACGGGCCAACGCCGATACCCCCACCGACGCCCAGCGCGCGCGCGAGTTCGGCGCCGAGGGGATCGGGCTCGTTCGCACCGAGCACATGTTCTTCGCGCCCGATCGGATTCCGATCGTTCGCGAGATGATCATGGCCCTCGACCAGGCCACCCGCCGCACGGCGCTCGAGAAGCTCCGGCCGTTCCAGCGCGACGACTTCATGGGGATCTTCCGGGCGATGGATGGTCTCCCGGTGACGATCCGCCTGCTCGATCCGCCCCTCCACGAGTTCCTGCCCAACCACAAGGAGTACACGGAGCTGATCGAGACACGGAGCCGCCTGGAGGCGCTCGGCATCAATCCCGAGGAGCAGGCGCGCCTCGAAGCGATCATCGCCAGCGTCGAGAAGCTGCGGGAGGCCAATCCGATGCTCGGCCACCGCGGCTGCCGCCTCGGCATCACGCATCCGGAGATCTACGGCATGCAGGTGCGCGCCATCATGGAGGCGGCGTGCATGGTCGCCGAGCAGGGCGTCCATGTCGAGCCCGAGATCATGATCCCGCTCACCGGGACCGTCGGCGAGATGAAGGAAACCTTCGAGCAGACCAAGCGGGTGGCCGACGGCGTCATCGCCGAGACGGGCATCGCCGTGCGATACCTGATCGGGACGATGATCGAGGTGCCACGGGCCGCGCTGATCGCCGCCCAGATCGCGGAGTACGCCGAGTTCTTCTCGTTCGGGACGAACGACTTGACCCAGCTCACGTACGGCTACAGCCGGGACGACGTCGCGACGTTCCTGCCCAGGTATCTGGACATGGGCCTGGTGCCGCACGATCCGTTCTCGGTCCTCGACCAGGAGGGCGTGGGCGAGATGATCACGATCGGCATCGAGCGCGGACGGAGTCGCCGGCCAAATCTAAAGATCGGCATCTGCGGCGAGCACGGCGGCGAAGCGTCGTCGGTGGAGTTCTGCCACCGCGTGAAGATGAGCTATGTCTCGTGCTCACCCTATCTCATTCCCGGGGCCCGGCTCGCGGCGGCGCAAGCACGCATCAAGGAACGCCAGGTGGGCGGCGCCGGCGACTACCGTGTCTAGCTTGGACGACATCAAGGAAGTCCTGGCGACGGCCGGACTGCTCTAGGAGGAACGCGAAGTGAAAATGCCCGGGGCACGAATCGTTCTCGAGTGCCTGAAGCGCCAGGGAGTCGATCTCATCTTCGGCCTGCCCGGCGGCGCGGTCCTGCCCATCTACGACGCGCTGTACGACTTCCAGGGCCTGCGCCACATCCTCGTGCGCCAGGAGGCCGCCGCGGGCCACGCGGCCGAGGGCTACGCGCGAACGTCGGGCCGGGTGGGCGTCTGCCTCGTGACCTCGGGCCCGGCCGCGACGAATCTGGTGACGGCGCTCCAGGACGCGATGATGGACTCCATCCCGATCGTCGCGTTCACCGGGCAGGTGCCCACGCACCTCATCGGCAACGACGCGTTCCAGGAGGCCGACAACGTCGGGATCACGCGGTCGTGCACGAAGCACAACTTCCTCGTGAAGGACGGCAACGACCTCGGCCCGATCATCCGCGAAGCGTTCCACATCGCCTCGACCGGGCGTCCCGGGCCGGTCCACGTCGACCTGCCCAAGGACATCCTCGTGAAGGAGTGGGATCTCGTCTGGCCCGATCAGATCCACATGCGCTCGTACAACCCGAACTACGAGGGCCATCCGGGCCAGATCAAGCGGGCGGCCAAGCTCCTGGCGCGCGCCAAGAAGCCGGTCCTGTACGTCGGCGGCGGCGTCATCTCGGCGGACGCGAGCGCCGAGCTACGGGAGCTGGCCGAGCTGGCCCAGCTCCCGGTGACGCAGACCCTCATGGGGCTGGGCTCGTTCCCGATGGAGCACCCGCTCTCGCTCGACATGCTCGGCATGCACGGGAGCTACTACGCCAACATGGCGGTCCACCACTCGGACGTCCTCGTCGCCGTGGGCGCCCGCTTCGACGACCGGGTGACCGGCCGCGTCGACGCGTTCGCGCCGAACGCCGAGATCGTCCACATCGACATCGATCCGTCCTCGATCTCGAAGAACATCCAGGTGGGCGTGCCGATCGTGGGTGACTGCCGCCGGGTTCTCGTGAAGCTGGTGGAGGCCCTCCGCGAGGAGCTGCGGGACGAGCCGCCACCCGCCGTGGGTGAGGCGCGCCGTCAGTGGGCGACCCAGCTCGCGGAGTGGAAGCGGGACTTTCCCTTCCGCTACGAGTGGAGCGACGACGTCGTCAAGCCGCAGTACGTCGTCCAGGAGATCTCCAACGCGACCGGCGGCGAGGCCTTCATCGTCACGGGGGTCGGCCAGCACCAGATGTGGACGGCGCAGTACTACAAGTTCAAGCACCCGCGCATGTGGTGCACGTCCGGCGGCCTCGGCACGATGGGCTACGGGCTGCCCACCGCGATGGGGGTCCAGGCGGCGAACCCGGGCAAGCTCGTGATCAATATCGACGGGGACGGCTCCTTCGCCATGAACAGCCAGGAGCTGGCCACGTGCTTCACGGAAGGGCTCCCCGTCAAGACGGTGATCATCAACAACAGCGGCCACGGCATGGTCCGGCAGTGGCAGCGGATCATCTACAAGGAACGCTACTGCGCGATCGACTTGCCCGGGATTCCGGACTGGGTGCGGCTCGCCGAGGCCTACGGCTGCGTCGGGCTCCGCGTGACGAAGCCGAGCGAGGTGGTGCCGGCCATCGAGAAGATGATCAGCACGCCCGCGCCGGTCGTCCTCGACGTGTGCGTGGACAAGGACGAGTGCGTGTTCCCGATGGTGCCGGCCGGCGGCGCCAATACCGACATGATCCTGGTGGCGCCGACCCGCGAGGTGCGGGACAAGGCCGCGAAGTCGCAGACGGGCTTCTGATGCCGAACGGCAACGACCCCCGCAAGCACACGATCGCGGTTCTGGTGGAGAACAAGTTCGGCGTCCTCTCGCGCGTCGCCGGGCTCTTCTCGGCGCGCGGCTACAACATCGAGAGCATGTCGGTCGGCGAGACGCTCGACCCGTCGGTCTCCCGGATGACGCTCGTCGTGCGCGGCGACGAGTTCGTCATCGAGCAGGTGACGAAGCAGCTGCACAAGCTCATCGACGTGATCAAGGTGACCGACCTGACCGACGAGAGCCACGTCGAGCGCGAGCTGGTCCTCATCCGCGTCAACGCCGAGCCGTCGAATCGGGCGGAGGTCCTCCGGACGGCCGACATCTTTCGGGCGCGGGTGGTCGACGTCACGGCCGTGTCGTTCGTCCTGGAGGCCACCGGCGACGAGGGCAAGCTCGAGGCGCTGATCGAGCTGCTGCGGCCGTTGGGGATCCAGGAGCTCGTCCGGACCGGCAAGGTCGTGATCGCGCGCGGCCCGAAGGCCCGCGTGCGGCGCGTCGAGCCGCCGCGGAAGCCGCGCGTCGCGGACGACCCGAAGGTGGTCGGCTTCGCCGACTGACACTCACCGACACCGAGGAAAGGACACGCGATGCCCGCCAAGATCTACTACGACCAGGACGCCGATCTCGGGCTGCTCAAGGGCCGGAAGATCGCGATCATCGGGTACGGCAGCCAGGGACACGCCCACGCGCTGAATCTCAAGGACTCCGGCCAGGACGTGGTCGTCGGGCTCTACAAAGGCTCGAAGAGCTGGGCCAAGGCCGAAAAAGAAGGCCTGCGGGTCGCGACGGTGAACGAGGCGGCCCAGATGGCGGACGTGATCATGATCCTGCTGCCCGACCAGAGCCAGCGGCACGTGTTCGAGAGCGAGATCAAGGGCGGCCTCGGCAAGGGCAAGATGCTCATGTTCGCGCACGGCTTCAACATCCACTTCAATCAGGTCGTCCCGCCGCCGGACGCCGACGTCACCATGATCGCGCCCAAGGCGCCGGGGCACGTGATGCGCGACCTCTTCACCCAGGGGCCAGGGGTGCCCGCGCTGCTCGCCGTCTACCAGGACGTCTCCGGCAAGGCGCGCGACCTGGCGCTGGCGTACGGCAAGGGAGTGGGCTGCACGCGGGCGGGCGTGATCGAGACGACCTTCAAGGAAGAGACGGAAACGGACCTGTTCGGCGAGCAAACGACGCTCTGCGGCGGCATCTCGCATCTCATCAAGGCGGCGTACGAGACCCTGGTCGAGGCGGGCTACCAGCCCGAGGTCGCCTACTTCGAGTGCATGCACGAGATGAAGCTCATCGTGGATCTGTTCTACCAGGGGGGGCTCGCGTACATGCGCTACTCGGTGTCGGACACCGCCGAGTACGGCGACTACACGCGGGGACCGCGCGTCGTGAGCGAGCAAACGAAGGCCGAGATGAAGCGGATCCTCGGCGAGATCCAGTCCGGTCAGTTCGCGCGCGAGTGGGTGCTGGAAAACCAGGCCAACCGCGCCGGATTCCTCGCCATGCGACGGCGCGACGCCGAGCACCCGATCGAGGAGGTCGGCAAGCGCCTGCGGTCGATGATGTCGTGGATCAAGCCGCCGCGGATCGGCTGATGCGCCGGCTCCCCCTCGCGGCCGAGGGCTGGCCGTTCATCGTGGTGCCGGCCGCGATCGCCGCCGGCCTCGCGCTCGTCGGGCGGCGGACGCTCGCGATGCCCTTCGCGGCCGCGGCGCTCGCGTCCCTCGGGTTCTTCCGCGACCCGGAGCGCGCGGTGCCGGCGGTTCCCGGCGCCGTGCTGGCGCCGGCCGACGGCCGCGTGATCGAGGTCGACGAGCTGAACGACCCGTTCGTCGGTCCGGCCGTGCGGGTCGCGATCTTCCTCTCACCGCTGGACGTGCACGTGAACCGCGCACCGATCGCCGGTCTGGTCGTCCGCGCCGCGTATTCGCGGGGTCGATTCGTCCCCGCCTACCGGCCGGACGCGGGCGACATGAACGAGCGCTGCGTGCTCCACCTTCAGGGTGAAAGCGCTCGGGTGACCGTGGTCCAGATCGCGGGGGTCGTCGCACGGCGGATCGTCTGTCGCGTGGGACCCGGCGACAAGCTCGCCGCCGGCGAGCGGTTCGGCATGATCCGCTTCGGCTCTCGCACCGACTGCTGCCTGCCGCGCGGCGCCGAGGTCCGCGTGCGCGTCGGCGACCGGGTGACCGGCGGCGTCACGGTCTTGGGACTGCTGTCGTGATGGCCGAGGCGGGCTCATGATCCGACGCCACAAGGGGCCGCGGCGGCGGCGCTGGCACGAGCTTCGCGACAAGCGGCGGCGCGGCATCGTGCTGCTGCCAAGCCTGCTCACCACCGGCAATCTCTTTTGCGGCTTCTTCGCGCTGCTGCTCACGGTGGAGGGTCGGTACGGCGACGCGGCGCTGGCGATCTTCGTCGCGATGATCATGGACCTGCTCGACGGCCGCGTGGCGCGCCTCATGAAGGCGACCAGTCAGTTCGGGGTCGAGTTCGACTCGCTGGCCGACGTCGTCTCGTTCTGCGTGGCGCCGGCGTTCCTCCTGTACTCCTACGCGCTCAAGGATCTGAGCCGCCCGGCCTGGTTCGGCGTCTTCCTGTTCGTCATCTGCGGCGCCTTGCGGCTCGCCCGCTTCAACGTGCAGACCGGGACCGTCGATCGGCGCTTCTTCATCGGCCTCAGCACGCCGGCGGCGGCCGGCGTGGTCGCCGCGACCGTCCTGCTGCTCGGCGACGAGCCGCTGGCTCACTGGATCCAGATCGCGCTGGCGGCCGCCGTCGGCGTCCTCGCCCTGCTGATGGTGTCGACATTCCGTTACTGGAGCTTCAAGGAGGTCGACTTCGTCCGGCGCCGGCCGCTCCAGACGCTGCTGGTCGTCGTTCTGGCGGTCATGATCGTGGCCACCAAGCACGACCTCTTTCTCTTCATGCTCTTCACCGGCTACGCGCTCTCCGGACCGGTGCGGCGTCTGATCGTCGGACGCCCGCTGTCGGTGCCGGCCGAGCTGGTCAGCAAGGAATCGCCTTAGGAGGACGTATGGACCGCGTCATCATCTTCGACACGACATTGCGGGACGGCGAGCAGGCGCCCGGCTTCTCCATGAACACGATGGAGAAGCTCGAGATGGCCCGTCAGCTGGCCCGGCTGCAGGTGGACGTCATCGAAGCCGGCTTCCCGATCTCTTCAGACGAGGATTTCGAGGCCACGCGCGAGGTAGCCCGGCAGGTCGGAACGCTGGAGAACGCGCCGTCCATCTGCGGCCTCTCGCGCGTGGGACTGGGCGACATCGACCGCTGCTGGGAGGCCGTGAAGTACGCCCGCAAGCCGCGCATTCACACGTTCGTCGCGACCTCCGACATCCATCTGAAGTACAAGCTGCGCAAGTCCCGGGCCGAAGTGCTCAAGGCGGCGGTCGACGCGGTCCGTCACGCGCGCGGGTACTGCGAGGACGTGGAGTTCTCGCCGGAGGACGCGTCGCGCTCCGACTTCGACTACATGTGCGACGTCCTGTCGGCGACGATCGAGGCGGGCGCGCGCACGATCAACATCCCGGACACCGTGGGCTACGCCATTCCGCGCGAGTGGGGCGAGCGGATCGCGCGCATCCGCGAGAAGGTGCAGGGCCTCGACAAGGTCGTCCTGTCCGTCCACTGCCACAACGACCTCGGGCAGGCGGTCGCGAACTCGCTGACCGCGCTCATGCAGGGAGCCCGGCAGGTCGAGTGCACGATCAACGGGATCGGCGAGCGGGCCGGCAACGCGTCGCTCGAGGAGATCGTGATGGCGCTCCGGACGCGGAAAGACTACTTCGGGATCGACACCGGCGTCCGGACCGAGGAGATCTTCAAGGCCTCGCGCCTGCTCTCCCACATCACGGGCGTGCACGTGCAGCCGAACAAGGCGATCGTCGGCGAGAACGCGTTCGCCCACGAGGCCGGTATCCACCAGGACGGGGTCCTCAAGGAGAAGCTCACGTACGAGATCATGCGGCCCGAGGACATCGGCCGCGCGTCGAACAAGCTCGTCCTCGGCAAGCACTCCGGGCGGGCCGCCCTGACGGCGCGGTTGAAGGAGCTGGGCTTCGCGCTGGCCGGTCCCGAGCTCGATCGGGCGTTCAAGGCGTTCAAGGATCTCGCCGACCGGAAGAAGGAGGTCTACGACGAGGACCTCATGGCGATCGCGACCGACGAGGTCACCCAGACGGTGGCCCCGCTCTACGAGCTCGACTACCTCCACGTCATCAGCGGCACGGGGGTCGTGCCGTCGGCGACGGTGCGCTTGAAGAAGGAGGGGCAGACCTTCCAGGACTCGGGCGTGGGCGACGGACCGGTCGACGCGGTGCTGGCGGCGATCGACGCGATCACCGGCCTGAAGGGCCGTCTGCAAGACTACGCCCTGCGGTCCGCGACGTCGGGCAAGGACGCGATCGGCGAGGTCGCGATGAAGGTCGACTTCGACGGCACCCTCGTGTCGGGCAAGGGCGCCTCGACGGACGTCATCGAGGCGAGCGCCCGCGCGTATCTCAGCGCCCTCAACCGAGTGGCTCAGGCATCGGCCCAGCGAATGAAAGAAGTCGGGCCCTAACCCGGGATGGGGAGCACGTGATGGCGACGTATCGGATCGCGGTCCTGCCGGGGGACGGGATCGGCCAAGAGGTGATCCCCGAGGCCATCCGCGTCCTGGAGGCGGTCGGCAAGGGCACGGGGGCCGCGTTCGAGTTCGAGCGCGGGCTGGTGGGCGGCGCCGCCATCGACGCGACGGGCGCGCCGCTCGCCCCGGGAACGCTGGAGCTGTGCCGGGCGTCGCACGCGATCCTGTTCGGCGCGGTCGGCGGCCCCAAGTGGGACGACGTGCCTCACGAGCAGCGCCCCGAGCGCGGGCTCCTCGCGATTCGCAAGGAGCTCGACCTCTACGCGAACCTGCGTCCCGCGAAATGCTTTCCCATGCTGGTGGACGCCTCGCCCCTCAAGCGCCAGGTCGTCGAGGGAACCGACCTCATGGTCATCCGCGAGCTGACGGGGGGCCTGTACTTCGGCGAGCCCCGCGGCGTCGAGCGTTTCGCCGACGGCGGCGCCCGCGCGATCAACACGATGGCGTACACGTCGCGCGAGGTCGAGCGGATCGCCCGGATCGGGTTCGAGGTCGCACGCAAGCGCCGGCGGCGCCTCACGTCGGTCGACAAGGTGAACGTGCTCGTGGTGTCGCAGCTCTGGCGCGAGGTGGTGACGCGCGTCGGCCGCGAGTACCCGGACGTGACGCTCGACCACATGCTGGTCGACAACTGCGCGATGGCCCTGGTCCACCGGCCGACACAGTTCGACACGATTGTGACCGAGAACACCTTCGGTGATATTTTGTCGGATGAGGCGGCGATCCTCGCCGGCTCGATGGGAATGCTCCCGTCGGCATCCCTCGGCGGAGCCGTCGGCCTCTTCGAGCCGGTTCACGGGACCGCGCCGGACATCGCCGGCAAGGGCATCGCGAACCCGATCGCGGCGATCCTCTCGGCGGCGATGCTCCTGCGGTACTCGCTGAACATGACGAAGGACGCCGACCGGGTCGACCAGGCAGTGCTGCGGGTGCTCGAGGGAGGCCACCGCACGGCGGACATCGCCGCGGCGGGGGCGCGACCGAGGGGGACGCGGGAGATGGGGGACCTGATCGTGCGCGAAGTGGAGCGCCAGTACTGATGGCCGCCGGCCTTTGCGTCGCGGTGGTGGGCGCCACCGGCGCCGCCGGGCAGACCACGCTCAAGATTCTCGAGGAGCGAAAGTTCCCCCTCCGCGAGCTGCGGGCGTTCGCCTCCGAGCGCTCGGTGGGCAAGACCGTGACCTTCCGCGGCGAGCCCGTCACCATCCGGAGAGTCGAGCCGGCGGCCTTCAAAGGCGTCGACATCGCCTTCTGCTCGGCGGGCTCCGCGCAGGCCAGGGAGTACGCGCCGATGATCGTCAAGGCCGGCGCGACCGTGATCGACAAGTCGAACGCCTATCGGATGGACCCGGACGTACCGCTCGTCGTCCCCGAGATCAACCCGCATGCGGCCAGAGGGCACCACGGCATCATCGCGTGCCCGAACTGCACGACGATCGTGACGGTCATGCCGCTCAAGCCGCTGCACGACGCGGGGAAGCTCACCCGCGTGATCGCGACCAGCTTTCAGGCCGTCTCCGGCGCCGGGGTCGGTGGAATCGCCGAGCTGCGCGAACAGACTCTGGCGTGGGCTCGCGGCGAGCCGATCACGCCCCGGCACTTCCCCCACCAGATCGCCTTCAACCTCATCCCGGCGATCGACAAGGTCGAGTCCGATGGCTACACCGGCGAGGAGAGGAAGCTGGTGAACGAGACGCGCAAAATCCTTGAAACCCCGGGGCTCCGCATCGCGCCGACCACGGTGAGGGTGCCGGTCTTCACCTCGCATTCGGTTTCGGTGACCGCCGAGACCGAGGTCAAAGTCTCCGCCGCGCGCGCCCGCGATCTGTTCGCGCGGTTTCCCGGCCTGAGGCTCTGGGACGACCCCGCCCAGCATCGCTATCCGATGCCGATCGCGGTCGAGGGGCAGGACGACTGCTTCGTGGGCCGGATCCGGGAGGATCTCTCGAGCCCGAATGGACTGAGCTTCTGGGTGGTCGGTGATCAGCTGCGCAAGGGCGCGGCGACGAATGCGGTTCAGCCGCGCAACGGCGCCGGCCAGACATGATCTCCCTCCGTCGGTACTACCACCGTCATTTCGGCTACAACGAGCGATTCCACCTGGCGGTGGTCCTCACGATCCTGGTCGTGGCCTACACGGCGGTGCCGCTCGTCGTGCGGTTCGTCGATGCCGTGCGCGGCTACGATCCCGTCTACTACGAGCCGAAAGATTTCGAGCGCCAGGACTGGCTCAAGCGCCAGGTCGCGCCGGCCGTACTGCCCGGGGTCTCGTGGGAGATCGTGATCGACATCATTCTGTTTCTGCTGGTCGCGGTCGTGTGGCTCACCTTCGTCCCGGCGCGCAGTCCGCGGCGCCACCCGCCGCCGCGATAACGCCGAGCCGTTCGACCTTCCGTCTGGTGCTGTCCTACGACGGCACCGACTACCATGGCTGGCAGGTTCAGTCCCGCGCCCGGACGGTGCAGGGAGCCCTGCTCGAGGCGGCGCGCCGCCGGTTCGGCCCCGAGACGCGCGTCACGGGCGCCAGTCGGACCGACGCGGGAGTGCACGCGCTCAGGCAGGTCGCGTCGCTGACGACGGGAGCCCGGGTCCCGAGCCTCGGTCTCCGCGGCGCCCTCAACGCCGATCTCCCACGCGACATCCGGGTCCTCGACGTCCGCGAGGCGGCGGCGGGCTTCGACGCGCGGCGCGCGGCGACCGGCAAGCGCTACGCGTACCTCATCGACGTCGGATCGGTCGCGAACCCGCTGCTCCTCCGCTACGCCTGGCACATGCCCCAGGCGCTCGACGTGGACGCAATGCGGCGGGCGTTGGCCCCGCTGCGCGGCCGACACGACTTCGGCGCGTTCTGCGCGGCATCGGGGCGCGCGAAGGATCCGGTGTGTGTCGTGCGGGCTCTCCACGTGGTCCGCCGGAAGGAGCGGCTCGCCCTGCTCATATCGGCGGACCGCTATCTCCACCACATGGCGCGCAACATCGTCGGCAGCGCCGTCGCCGTCGGGCGCGGCGGCCACGACACCGACTGGCTCGGCGCGGTCCGCGCCTCCCGCGACCGCACGCGCGCGGGCCCGACGGCGCCGGCGCAGGGGCTCGCGCTGGTTCGGGTCCTCTATCCGCGCTAGAATCGCGCGAGCGGATCATGCGCACCTACCTTCGGGTCCGCGGAGCTCACGCCGACGAGATCGCCGGTGAAGTGGTTCGTGAGCAGCCGCTGACGATCTACGTGAATAGCGAGAAGTTTCTGACGCTCCTCTGTTCGCCCCTGGACCTCGAGGCGCTCGTCGTGGGCTATCTGTGGATGGAAAAGATCATCGGCGGGCTCGACGAGATCCGCCACCTCGAGGTCTCGCCGGTCGACGGGCGCGCCGAGGTCACGCTCGCGCACCCGGTGACCCTGCCGACCGAGCGGATCCTCACCTCGGGATGCGGCGGTGGGATCACGTTCCGCATCGACCACCGGCTGTTCCCGCGCTTGTCGTCGACGCTGCGCGTTCGCCCGGACGCGCTCGTTCAGGGGATGAAGGGCCTCTTCGCCGCCGCCCTCCACTACAAGGCATCGCGGGGCATCCACGGCGCGGCGCTGAGCGACGGCGAGCGACTCCTCTTGGTCGCCGAAGACGTGGGCCGGCACAACGCGGTCGACAAGATCAAAGGCGCGGCGCTCCTGCGCGGGATCCCGACGGAGGGCCGCATCCTGTTCTCCACCGGGCGGGTCTCCTCCGAGATGCTCCTGAAAGCCGCGCGGATGGGTGTGCCGCTGATCGCCTCCCGGACGTCGCCGACCGAGATGGCGGTGGCGCTGGCCGAGCAACTCAACATCACCGTGTGCGGCTACGTTCGGACCGATGGCTTCAACCTCTACGCCGGCAACGGGCTCTTGCTCGGCGAGGAAGTTGCCGCGCCGCGTGGCTGACGAGTCCCCGTCCCCGGACGACTCGTCCGAAACCCAGCGCCACCGCCGCGGCCTCCGGTTCCGCAAGCGCGACGACTACGCTGTCGAGCTCTTCAAGGAGGCGCAGGCCAACCTGCAGGACGTAGCCCGGGTCGACAGGATCCTGCTCGAGCTGGGTAGATTTTACAATCCGCTCCTGGACGGCCCGATCGTGGATCTGGCGACCCGCCGGCGCATCGTCGAGCTCCTTCAGTCCTCACGGGCCGAGGAGGCCCGTCGGCTCCTCGATGAGCGTCTGGCCTCGTACGCGCGCGTCGAGGAGGGCGGATAGGGAAATCTGCCCGACCGGCCATCGGAGGGAGCTGGAGAGACTTTTCGCATGAAGGCGGGCACTTAGCGAGCACCGCGCCTTGACAAAGCTGGTCTGACCACATTACGATGCCGTGAGCTAGGCCACCGGCCTCAAGGAGGACACGGCGATGGCGCAAGGCTTCACCGACTCCCTCCAGCAGAACCGTCTGGTGATCGTGGCCGTCGATCAAACCTCGGGGCGCGTGCGCGTCAAGAGCGCGTCCGACGCGTGCACCGATCTTTCGTGCTCCGAGCAAACCCTCGTCGTATCCGACGAAGGCACGAGCACCGATCTCCAGACACTCAACCCTGGCGACATCGTAAAGCTCGAAGGAAAGACAGGTCGTCCCCAGCGGATCGTCGTCGTGCGCCGCGTGTGGGACGAGCTCACCAGCCCCGAGTGGTAAGCGCCGAGTCGCGAGCGCACTGATGCGACCGGTCGCCTCACCTCAAGGAGGGTCTCCATGAGTTTGTCGCGGCGTGATTTTCTCAAGTTCGGGAGCGCGACGGCCGCCGGCGTCGCGGTCACGGGCAGAGGAGTCGATCTCGCGCCGGTCGAGGCCGCAGTCACGTCCCTGAAGATCAAGGAAGCCAAGGCCTTTCGTAGCGTGTGCCCGTACTGCGCGGTCGGGTGCGGCCAGCTGATCTACACCAAGGACGACAAGATCATCGACATCGAGGGCGATCCGGACACGCCGCACACTCTGGGCCGACTGTGCCCCAAGGGCGCGGCGACCATTCAGCTCTCCAACAACCCGCTCCGGCCGACCAAGGCGCTCTACCGCGCTCCCGGATCGGACACGTGGGAGGAGAAGCCGCTCGACTGGATGTACGACCAGATCGCAAAGCGCTATTACGACGCGCGCGAGAAGTATTTCATCGAGCGGGAGAAGGACAAGGACGGCCAGGCGGTGACGGTGAATCGGCTGGAGGCCATCGCCTCGCTCGGGTCGGCGTGCGCCGACAACGAGGAGTGCTACCTCCTGTCGAAGCTCAACCGAACCTTCGGCATCGTCTACCACGAGCACCAGGCCCGAGTCTGACACTCCGCCACGGTCCCAGCTTTGGGGACCACGTTCGGGCGCGGGGCGATGACGACGAACTTGATCGACATGCAGAATTCGGATGTCATCATGGCGACGTCCAATATGGCCGAGAATCACCCGGTGGGGTTCCAGTGGGTGATGAAGGCCAAGGAGCGCGGCGCGAAGCTCATCCACGTCGATCCGCGGTTCACGCGTACGAGCGCCGCGGCCGACATCCACGTGCCGATCCGGTCGGGCACGAACATCGCGTTCTTCGGCGGCCTCATCAATTACGCGATCCAGCACAACCTCTACTTCAAGGACTACGTCGTCCACTACACCAACGCGCCGTTCCTGATCGACCCCGCGTTCAAGACGGCGACAGACGGCAACGGGCTCTTCACCGGTTTCGATCCGGCGAAGGGGGCCTACGACCGGACCTCCTGGAAGTACCAGCTCGACGGCGAGGGGAACCCCAAGCGCGACCCGACGCTCCGGGATCCCAACTCCGTCTTCCAGCTCATGAAGCGGCACTACAGCCGGTACACGTCCCAGATGGTGGAGCGCGTGTGCGGCATCCCGCAGGCGAAGTTCGAGGAGGTCGCCAAGCTCTTCTGCTCCAACTCGGGGCCGGAGAAGACCGGAACCATCACCTACGCCCTCAACCTCACCCAGCACACCAACGGCGTGGAGAACATCCGCGCGCTCTGCATGCTGCAGCTCCTGCTCGGGAACATCGGCCGGCCCGGTGGCGGTGTCACCGCGCTCCGCGGGCACGCCAACGTCCAGGGGGCCACGGACCTGGAGCTTCTCTATCACGAGCTGCCCGGGTACATGGCGCAGCCGCTGCGAGACGCCCATCCCGACCTCAATGCGTACATGGAGAAGGAGACGCCGAAGGGCGGGTTCTGGGTCAACAAGCCCAAGTTCTTCGTGAGCCTGCTCAAGGCCTTTTACGGCGACGCCGCGACGAAGGACAACGAGTTCGGCTACCAGTGGCTGCCCAAGCGCGCCAAGGCAGACGCCTACAGCCACCAGCACATCTTCGTGGACATGTACAACGGGGGGATCAAGGGGTTCCTCGCCCTCGGCCAGAACCCCGCGGTCGGCGGCCCCAACGCCAAGCTCGCCCGCACCGCCATGCAGCGCCTCGACTGGCTCGTCGTCAAGGACATCTTCCTGACCGAGACGGCCGAGGTGTGGAAGGCGCCGGGCACCGATCCCAAGAACGTCAAGACCGAGGTCTTCTTCATGCCGGCGGCGCCGGCCGCCGAGAAGGACGGGTCGCTGACGAACACGATGCGGCTGATCCAGTGGCACGAACGAGCGGCGAGCCCGCCCGGCGACGTCACCTCGGACGCCGAGTTCGTGTGCACGCTCGCGCAGCGGCTCCAGAAGCTCTACGTCGGCTCCAAGAAGGAGCGGGACAAGGGATTCCTCGCGGCGAGCTTCAAGTACGGAAACAACCCCAAAGAGCCGGCAGCCGCTCAACACCTTCGCGCACATGACCGACGACGGCAAGACGGCCGGAGGCTGCTGGATCTACACCGGCGTCACCGTCGAAGGCCCGGACGGCAAGCTCGTCAACAAGGCGAACTCGCGGAAGCCGGCCGACGACAAGGACTATCTGGGGCACGGCTGGGGATTCGCGTGGCCCGCCAACCGGCGCATCCTGTATAACCGGGCGGCCGCCGACCCCGCCGGTAAGCCGTGGAGCGAGAAAAAGAAGCTCATCTGGTGGGACGCCGAGGCGCCCGCCAACGGGCCCGACAAGAAGGGCAAGTGGGTCGGCCTGGACGTGCCGGACTTCAACCCCTTCCTCGCGCCCGACGCCAAGAACGGCGACAAGCCCTTCATCATGCGCACGGACCTGGTGGGCGGCTTCTTCGGTCCCCTGAACGACGGCCCGTTTCCTGAGCACTACGAGCCGATCGAGTCGCCGGTCAAGAATCTGCTGTCGAAGCAGCAGAACAACCCCGTGGCGAAGATCTGGAAGGTGCCGGACCAGAAGAACGAGCTGGCGGCGGTCGGGTCGCCCGACTATCCCTACGTCATCACGACGTACCGCCTGACCGAACACCATCTGTCGGGCGTCATGTCCCGCTACCTGCCGATGCTGGCCGAGCTGCACTACTCGCACTTCACCGAGATCAGCCACGAGCTGGCGGCCGAGCTCGGCCTCAAGAACGGCGACATGGTGACGGTCTCCACGCCGCGAGGCAAGATCCACGTGCGCGCCATGGTGACGAACCGGTTCAAGCCGTTCATCATCGACGGCAAGAAGGTGCATCAGATCGGCGTCCCGTGGCACTGGGGCTACAACGGAATCGAGCAGCTCCCCGGCAGCAAGGGCGACATCACCAACGACCTCTCGGCCACCGTGGGCGATCCCAACGTCTACATCCAGGAGACGAAAGCCTTCGTGTGCAACGTGCAGAAGGGAGTGGTGTAGCCATGGCCCGCACGCTGGCGATGTTCACCGACACGTCGCTGTGCATCGGCTGCCGGGCGTGTCAGGTCGCGTGCAAGCAGTGGAACGAGCTCGGCCTGGAGGTACCGGAGTGGACCGGGACCTATCAGAACCACGCCCACTTCACGGACAAGACCTTCCGGCTCGTGCGCTTCATCGAGGAGCCCAAGCCCACCGGCGACCTGGCGTGGCTGCTCATGTCCGACGTGTGCAAGCACTGCGCCGACGCGGGCTGCCTGAACGCGTGCCCAACCGGCGCGATCTACCGGACCCAGTACGGGACGGTCAACATCAACCAGGACGTCTGTAACGGGTGCCGCTACTGCGTCTCGGCGTGCCCGTTCGGCGTGGTCAGCTTCAACGAGAGCACCGGGACGGCCAAGAAGTGCACTTTCTGCAACGACCGCATCCACAACGGGCTCGGCCCGGCGTGCGCGAAGGCGTGCCCGACCGAGTCGATCCAGTTCGGCTTCCGCGACGATCTGGTCCCGAAGGCGCAGAAGCGCGTCGAGACGCTCAAGGCAATGGGATTCAAGGACGCACAGCTCTATGGCGCCGACTCGGCCGGCTTCCTCGGCGGCCTGAACGCGTTCTTCCTCCTCCTGTCCAAGCCGTCCACGTACGGGCTACCGGACAATCCCAAGCTCCCGCAGAAGAACATCTTCGTGGACTCGCTCCTGTCGATCGGCTCGGCGCTGCTCGTCGGGCTCGGCGCGCTGGTCGCCTTCCGTCGGCGCGGCCCGGGCGGGGAGAGCTAGCCGATGGCCATGCTCCAGTCGGCGCACTGGCCGGTTCTGATCGACGTCTATTTCTTCCTCGGGGGCCTCGCGGGCGGCGCGTTCGTCATCGCCACCGCGGCGCTGCTCGTCGACGCCGTGCGGTACCGGGACGTGGTGAGGGTGGGATACTATCTGGCGTTCGTCGTTCCCCTCCGGTTTCTGAACATGGTGCTGAACTTCAACCCGCTCTCGCCGATGAGCATGGGAGCGTGGGCCCTGCTCGGCTTCTCGACCGCGGCGTTCCTGGCGGCGGTGATGACGTTGCTCGAAGACCTGGGCAAGGTCCGGGACCTGTCCGGGCCGAAGCTCATCGTCGGCGTGATCGGCGGAGCCATGGGCTTCTTCCTGGCCGCTTATCCCGGCGTGCTCCTCGGCGCGACGGCGCGGCCGCTCTGGATCAACGCCCACGTGCTCGGCGCGCTGTTCCTCGCCGTGGGGGCCTCCTCGGGCGCCGCCGCCATGGCGCTGGTCCTGGCCGTCCTCCGAGGCCGCGACCGGGACGGGGTCGCCCGGCTCGGAACGACCATCGTGCTGGCGCTGTTGATCCAGCTGCTCGCGGTGATCGGATTCGTGTGGTCCGTCCAGGCATCGGGGTCGAGCCAGGCCCTGAAGGCCCTCGCGCTGATTACGAGCGGGCCTTACAGCACGCTGTTCTGGGGCGGCGCCATCGTCGTCGGCTCCGTCGTGCCGTTGCTCCTCGGCCTGCTCGGGCTGAAGCGGCCCTCCGTCGGACTCACCGCGGTGGTGTCGGTGCTGGTCCTGGTCGGCGGGTTCCTGGTGAAGACCCTGATCATGGCGGCGGGCCAGGTCTGAACCCGGCTCGCCCTTCCGTTCCTCGGGGGCCTGCGAGGGCCCCCTGGTGTTTTCGCGCCCTCCTGAGGAGTGTGCCCGCGTGGCGCTAGGGACGCTGAGGGCGGAGTGGGAGGATCTCCTCGAGCGCCGCCCTGCTTTCCGCACGACGCTGACCGTATACGGTGACGTCCTCGACCACTGGGCCCGGTGGAGTCCCGCGCGGCTGGCGCCGCTCGCGTGGAGCGCGCAGGAGTGCCGGCAGCGCTGGGAGCGGAGCGTGCCGTTGCTGCGCGAAGCGCCGTCTGCGATCGCCGTCGACGACCTCGAAGATCTGCTCGGCGGGCTGATGGAGCGCTTGGCCGAGCTGAGAGAGGATGTGGCGGCCGCCCTCCAGCGACTGGCCGAGGCGTGGGATCGGGGCGCGCTCGGCCCCGAGGCGCTGTTTCCAACTCCCGGACGCATCGGGTCGGGCGCAGTCGAGGCCACGTCCGGCCTGGCTCCAGAGCTGGTCGCCTTTCTCGCGTACGGCAGCCTGAGGCCACCGCTCGAGGTGTACTTCGCTTCCGCGCGGGCCCACCTGAGCGAGCATGTCTGGAACCTCGGGGTCTGCCCGTTCTGCGGCGGCCCACCGGGCTTCTCCGATGTGCTCGAGGACGGTCGCAGGCGGCTCGCCTGCCATCTCTGTGGCGGGGGCTGGCCGTACTCGCGCATGAAGTGCCCGTTCTGTGGGACCGAGCAGTCCCAGGATCTCGTCCGGCTCGAGCCAGAGGACCAGGACAAGGGCTACGTGGTGATCGCCTGCCGTCGCTGCCACACGTACGTGAAGGAACTCGACCGGCGCGTCCGGTGGAACGGCCAGTCCGCCCTCATCGAGGACTGGGGGTCTCCTCACTTCGACCTGGTCGCGCAGCGGGCGGGCTACCGGCGGCCGGTACCGGCGCCGATCACTCTGGCCACCGGAGGTCAATCCGCATCGGGAATGTGGTAAACTCTCGCTGCGCTTGAGTTTTTAGAGCTATGCACCAAACCCTGCTGACTCTCGCGATCATTGGGTACGTCGTCGCTACCGGCCTGGCCCTCGCGTACCTGGTCCAGCGGGAGGAGCTGCTCCACCGCCTCGCCTCGCTCGCCACCCTGGCGGCCTGGGTCCTACACACCGGCGCTCTTCTCGCTCTGGCCATCGAGCTTGGTCGCCCCCCGCTGGCCAGCCTGCCGGAGGCGCTCTCCGTGGCTGTCTGGGTCGTCGTTGTCCTGGAGATGTGGCTCGAGCGCCGGTACGGCCTTTCGGTTCTCGGCGCCTTCGTCCTGCCGGTGGCGCTCGCGTTCAGCCTGCAGTCGACACCGATGCGGCCGCTGATCGGCCAAACGCTCAGTGGCGCCTGGGTCTGGGTACACATCGGGCTGGCTCTCGTGGGCATCGCGGCCCTCGTATTCAATTTCGCCGGGGCGTTGATGTACCTGCTCCAGGAGCGTCAGCTCAGGGCCAAGCGCCCCGGCGCGCTCTATTACACGCTCCCGGCGCTCGCGACGCTCGATCGGCTGACCTATCGCACGCTCGCGCTCGGGTTCCCGTTCTTGACGACGGGTCTACTTCTGGGCGTCCTCTGGGCGGGGGCCGCCTGGGGCAGCGTCTTTGCCTTCGATCCGCTGGCATTTCTATCCTACGTCGCCTGGGCCGTCTATGCGGCCACCCTCGCCGGACGTGCGGTCGGGGGCTGGCACGGGCGCCGCGCGGCGTACTTCGCGATTCTCGGATTCGCCGCCCTCGCGATCACCCTGGGGGCGGGCCTGTTCCTCCCGGGAAAGCACGGCGGCTAGATGCCGCTCTTCGTCGCGGGCCTCTCGCACCGAAACGCCCCGGTGGCGCTGCGGGAGCAGCTCGCCGTCGACGAGGACAAGCTGCGTGAGCTGCTGCGCGACATCGGCGCAACCGGCGTGGTCCGCGAGGCTCTCATCCTCTCGACGTGCAATCGGGTCGAGGTCTACGCCGTCGCCGACGTGCCCGGAGAGGCGCGCACCGCCACGTTCCGTCGACTCTGCCACCATCGCGGTGTGGGGCCGGATTCCGTGGAGACGGCTCTCTACACGTATGTCGATGGCGAGGCGGTTCGCCATGCGTTCCGCGTGGCGTCGAGCCTCGACTCGATGATGATCGGCGAGCCCCAGATCCTGGGTCAGGTGAAGGACGCGTTCGCGCTCGCCCAGTCGTGCGAGACGGTCGGGCCGGCCCTGCACACGCTCTTCACTCAGGCCTTCGCCGTCGCCAAGAAGGTACGAACGGAAACGGAGATCGCGCGGCACGCCGTGTCCGTCTCGTTCGCCGCCGTCGAGCTGGCGAAGAAGATCTTCGCGGGGCTCGACGGCAAGGCCGTCCTCCTCGTGGGCGCGGGCAAGATGAGCGAGCTCGCCGCCCGGCACCTCATCGAGCAGGGCGCGTTTCCCCTGTACGTCGCCAACCGAACCTGGGCGCGCGCCCAGGAGCTGGCGCGCGCGCTGTCGGGCACGGCCGTCCCCTTCGACGAGCTGACGACCGCGCTGGCGGCCGTGGACATCGTGATCACCTCCACGGGGGCGCCCGCGCCGGTGATCACGCGCGAGACCGTCGACCGGGTGCTTCCCGCCCGGCGCGGACGGCCGCTCTTCTTCATCGACATCGCCGTCCCGCGCGACGTGGAGGAGGCGGTCGACATGCTCGACGGCGTGTACCGCTACGACATCGACGACCTCAAGCAGGTCGTCGACGCGAACATCCGAGAGCGCGGCCGGGAGGCGCACCGGGCCGAGGCGCTCGTCGAGCGCGAGGTGGCGAAGTTTGTCGCGCGGCTGGGCGACGTCGAGGTGATTCCCACGATCGTCTCGCTCCGGGAGCGGCTCGAGGCGATCCGGGCCGGCGAGGTCAAGCGGACGCTCGCCCGGCTCCCCGGCGCCACGCTCGAGACGCGCGAGGCGATCGAGGCGTTGTCCTCGGCCATCGTGAACAAGATCCTGCACGCTCCGATCACCAAGCTGCGGGAGTCGTCCCGCGCGGGCTCGCCCCGCTCGTGGCTCGAGCTCGTCCACGAGCTCTTCGGGCTGGGGCGCAAATGACGTCGGCGCCGATCGCATGACACCCGCCCCAGCACTCAGGATCGGGACCCGGGGCAGCCCGCTCGCGCTGGCCCAGGCACGGGCCGTCGCGACGCATCTGTCCGATGAGGGCGAGGCGGTCGAGATCGTGCCGATACGGACCGAGGGTGATCGCCGTCAGGATGTCCAGCTGGCGGCCATCGGCGGCAAGGGACTCTTCGTGCGGGAGATCGAAGAGATGCTCCTCGCCGGCGCCCTCGATTGCGCCGTGCACAGTCTCAAGGACCTGCCGGCCCAGCTCCCGGGCGGGCTGACCCTCGCGGCGTTTCCGGAGCGGGAGGACCCGCGTGACGTCCTCGTGACCCTCGAGCCGCGCCGCTTCGAGGACCTGCGCACCGGCGCGAGGCTCGGCACCGGGAGCCCGCGTCGCCGCGCGCTGGCGCTGGCGCTGCGGCCCGATCTCGTCGTCGAGCCCGTTCGTGGCAACGTGGACACACGGCTGAGAAAGCTCGAGCGGGAAGGCTGGGACGGTGTGCTGCTGGCCGCCGCCGGCCTATCCGCGCCGACGACCACCGAGTCCGAGCCCGCCTGGAAAAGCTCGACCACGCGTCGACGCGCGCCTGCGCTCTGGCCGAGCGCGCGTTTCTCGAGCGCCTGGGCGCCTCCTGCAACTCGCCGATGGCCGCCCACGCCATCCTCGAGGGGAACCGGCTCCGGATGCACGGGCTGGTCGCGAGCGAGGACGGACGCAAGGTCCTTCGCGCGAGCGCAGGGGGAGCGCCGGGGGAGCCGCAACGACTGGGCCGGCAACTCGCGGACGCCTTGCTCGATCAAGGGGCCACTTCGGTGACGGCGCTCAAGCCGGCGGCACAATGGCGCGAGTGACCCGCGCGCTCGTCGAGCGGCCGCTCGAGGGCCGGACCATCGTGGTCACGCGAGCCCGCGCCCAGGCGCAGCGGTTCGTGCAGCTCCTGGAGGCCGCCGGCGCGCGCGTCCTGCAGGCGCCGACGATCGTCATCGAGCCCCCGGCGTCGTGGGAGCTGCTGGACACGGCCCTCGCGGCGCTCGAGTCGTTCACCTGGGTGGTCTTCACAAGCGTGAACGGTGTCGCGATGGTGGACCGGCGCCTGGCCGCGCGGGGGTTGCCGTGGGCCGCGATCGCGCGCAAGCGGGTGGCGGCGATCGGGCCGGCGACGGCCGACGCCCTCGTCGAGCACGGCGTGCGAGTCGAACTGGTCCCCACCGAGTACCGCGCCGAGGCGCTGGTGGAGCGGCTTCGCCGGGTCGTCGGGCCCGCCGATCGGGTGCTGCTGCCCCGGGCGAAGGAGACGCGCGACGTGCTGGTCGTCGAGCTCCGTCGGCTGGGCGTGGCCGTGACCGAGGTGCCCGCGTACCAGACCCGGCGCATCGACGACGGCGTCGTCCGGCTGCGCGAGGCGCTCGCGGCGGGCGCCGTCGACGCCGTCACGTTCACGAGCTCGTCCACCGCACGAAACTTCGCGGAGCAATTCAGCGACGACGAGCGGAGCGCGTGGCGCGGCCGGATCGCCGTCGCGTCCATCGGCCCGATCACGGCGGCAACCGCCGCCGAGTACGGGCTGTCGACCGACGTGATGCCGAGCGAATACACGATCCCCGCCCTCGCGCGGGCGCTCGCCGACTACTTCGCCCGAATCCCGAGGAATGCCGGTCGCCGACCCAGAAGGAGCGAATGATGGCGCATGCGATGTTCCGTCCGAGACGTCTCCGCGAGAAGCCGCTGCTCCGCAAGCTGGTCCGCGAGACGGCGCTGGCCGTCGACGATCTCATCTATCCGCTGTTCGTCGTCCACGGTCGGGGCGTGCGCGAGCCGATCGGGTCGATGCCCGGCCAGTTCCGTCTCTCCATCGACGAGCTGGTAAAGGACATGAAGGACGTCGCGAGCGTGGGGATTCCCGGGGTGCTGCTGTTCGGTTTGCCCGCCGAGAAAGACCCGCGCGGCTCCGAGGCGTACGCCGAGGACGGCATCGTGCAGCAAGCGGTCCGGGCGGTGAAGGACGTGGTGCCGGACCTGCTGGTCCTCACCGACGTGTGCCTGTGCCAGTACACGAGCCACGGGCACTGCGGCATCGTGGAAGGCGGGACCGTCCGCAACGATCCGACGCTCGAGCTGCTCGCGCGTGTCGCGGTCTCGCACGCCGAAGCCGGTGCGGACATGGTCGCCCCTTCCGACATGATGGACGGCCGTGTCGGGGCGATCCGCGAGGCGCTCGACGACGCGAGCTTCACCGACACGCCGATCATGGCGTACTCGGCGAAGTACGCGTCGAGCTTCTACGGCCCCTTCCGGGACGCGGCGGACTCGGCGCCGCAGTTCGGCGACCGGCGCGCCTACCAGATGGATCCGGCGAACGGCGTGGAGGCGATGCGCGAGATCGCGCTCGATCTCGACGAGGGAGCCGACATCGTCATGGTCAAACCGGCGCTGCCGTACCTCGACATCATCTCGCGGGCCAAGGCGGAGTTCGGCGTCCCGCTCGCGGCGTACTCGGTCTCGGGCGAGTATGCGATGATCCGCGCCGCGGGTCGCCTGGGCTGGCTCGACGAAGAGCGGGCGATGATGGAAGCGCTGACGGCCATCCGCCGCGCCGGCGCGGACGTGGTGATCACCTACTTTGCCCGTGACGCCGCCCGCCAGCTGGAGCGTGGCGGTGCGAGCTGAGTAGCGTGCGCATCTCGGCGAGGGGGGAGTACGCGATCCAGGCGATGCTCGATCTGGCGCTGCACCGGGAGCACGGCCTCACGCCGATCCAGGAGATCGCCGCGCGTCAGGTCATCCCGCAGCGATACCTCGAGCAGGTGCTCCTCGCCTTGAAGCGCGCGGGCCTCCTGACGTCCAAGCGCGGATCGGCCGGCGGCTACCATCTCACGCGTCCGCCCGAGGACATCACCGTGGGCGACGTCCTCCGCGCCGTGGAGGGCGCCGGCGCCCCGTTCGAGGCGCAGCGTCGGGGAGGCCGCGGCGCCGGCGAGCGCCACGACCTGGCGGAGCTCTGGGACGAGATCTCGAACGCGGTGTCGAAGGTCGTCGACCAGCTGACGTTCGGCGATCTGGCCGCCCGCGCCCTCGCGCGGCGCAGCGCCGCGCGCCCGATGTACCACATATGACGCCGTCCCCGAAGATCGCGAGCTCCGTCCTCGAGCTGGTCGGACGGACGCCGATGGTTCGACTGAACCGCCTGTCCAAGCCGGACGGGGCGGTCGTCGTCTCAACATGATCAACGAGGCGGAGCGGCAGGGCCGGCTGAAGCCCGGCGCCACCATTGTCGAGCCGACCAGCGGCAACACGGGCATCGGGCTGGCGATGGTGGCCGCGGTCAAGGGCTACCGGCTGATCCTGACGATGCCCGACGACATGAGCGTCGAGCGCCAGCGCCTGCTCGCGCGCTTCGGCGCCGAGCTCCATCTCACCCCGGCGATCGAGGGAATGACGGGCGCCGTGCATGCCGCCCGCGAGCTCCTGCGAGAGCATCCGGAGTATTTCATGCCCCAGCAGTTCGAGAACCCGGCGAACCCTGAGGCACACCGGCGCACGACCGCGCTGGAGATCCTCGACGCGGTCGGCGGCCGGCTCGACGCCCTCGTCGTCGGAGTCGGGACAGGAGGAACGCTCACGGGAGTCGGCGAGGTCCTCAAGGCGAAGATCCCGGCGGTGCGTATCGTCGCGGTCGAGCCGGCCGGCTCGCCCGTGCTCTCCGGCGGCAGGGCGCGGCCCCACGCGATCCAGGGGATCGGCGCGTCGTTCGTGCCGGGCGTCCTGAATCGGACGATCGTCGACCGGATCATCCTGGTGCGCGACGAGGATGCGCTCGCCTGGTCGCGACGCCTCGCGCGGGAAGAGGGCCTCCTGGTGGGCGTCTCGGCCGGCGCGGCGGCGTTCGCCGCGTGGAGGCTAGGAATGGCCGTGACGGTCTACATTCCCACCTCGTTCCGTCGCGCCACGAACAACCGAGACCGCGTCGAGATCACCGCCGTCGACGTTCGACGGCTGCTGGACCAGCTCGAGGCCTCGTACGGCGGCCTGAAGGGGCTCGTGCGCGACGAGGGCGGAGAGGTACACCATCACGTGAACATCTATGTGAACAGCGAGGCGATCGAATCGCTCCAGGGGCTGCGCACGCCGCTCCAGGACGGCGACGAGGTCACGATCATTCCAGCGCTCGCGGGCGGTGGGCGCGCGCCGGTCGTCGCCGCGGCATGATCGTCACGTCCGAGGAGCTCGAGGCGATCCGCCGGCAGGCGGTCGAGGAATATCCGCGCGAGTCGTGCGGCGTCGTCCTCGAGCAGGGCCGGCTGCGCCGGATCGTCAGGTGCCGGAACATCCAGGACGAGCTGCACGCCAGGGACCCCCAGCGTCACCCGCGAGACGCGCGCACGGCGTACTTCATCGACCCGCGAGACCTGCTGCGCATCGGGCGTCTCGAAGGAGAGGGGTTCACGATCGCGGTGATCTATCACTCACACGTGGACGCCGGCGCCTACTTCTCGCCCACGGACCGGCAGCAGGCGCTCATCGGCGGCGAGCCGACATACCCCGCGGCGACGTATCTCGTGACGTCGGTGGTCGGTGGGCGAGTGGAAGCCGAGGCGGCATTCCGCTGGAGCGGGCGCGAGCGGGACTTCGTGCCGGTCGAGCTGGGCGTCGACGGGTGGCTCTTGCCCGAGCGCATTCTCTTTGCCGCCGGCCGATTCTGGGAGCGACTCCGGATCGGCGCGCTGTTCGGGAGGAAGGCCTGAATGCGGGACTCGAAGAGCCTCTTCGAAGCCGCCTGCCGCCGGATTCCCGGCGGCGTCAACAGCCCGGTGCGCGCCTTCCGCGGGGTCGGCGGCGACCCGTTCTTCGTCGCGCACGGCAAGGGGGCGAGGATCTGGGACGTCGACGGGCGCTCCTACCTGGACTTTCTCGGCTCCTGGGGACCCCTCATCCTCGGCCACGCCGCGCCGCCGGTCGTCGCCGCCATCGTCGAGGCAGCGGCGCGAGGCACGAGCTACGGCGCGCCGACGGGCCTCGAGGTCGACATGGCGGAGGCGATCACCGCGGCGTATCCGTCGATCGAGCTGGTGCGCTTGGTCAGCTCGGGGACCGAGGCCGCGATGAGCGCGATCCGACTGGCGCGCGGCGCGACCGGCCGCTCGCTCCTCGTGAAATTCGACGGCTGCTACCACGGTCACGCTGACAGCCTGCTGGTGAAGGCGGGCTCCGGCGGCGCGACGTTTTCGATCCCCGACAGCGCCGGGGTGCCGGAGCCGCTCGCGCAGCTGACGCTGACGGCGCCGTTCAACGATCTCGACGCCGTCCGGGCGATCTTCCGTGAGCGCGGACGAGAAATCGCCGCCGTCATCGTCGAGCCGGTCGCCGGCAACATGGGCGCGGTGCCCCCGCGCCCCGGCTTTCTCGAGGCGCTCCGCGAGCTCACGCTCGCCTACGACGCGGTGCTCATCTTCGACGAGGTCATCACCGGGTTCCGCGTCGCGTACGGCGGTGCGCAGGAGCTCTACGGGATCCGCGCCGACCTGACGTGTCTCGGCAAGGTCATCGGGGGCGGGCTTCCGGTGGGCGCCTACGGAGGATCGCGGCGGCTGATGAGCCACGTCGCGCCGCTCGGCAACGTCTACCAGGCGGGAACGCTGTCGGGGAATCCGCTGGCGGTGGCGGCGGGACTCGCGACGCTGGCGCAGCTCCGCGACCGCGACGTCTACAAGCGCCTCGACGCGCTCGGCGGCGAGCTCGAGCGGGGACTGCGAAACGCCGCCGACCAGGCCCACGTCCCTCTGACCGTCAACCGGGTCGGCTCGATGCTGACGGCCTTCTTTTGCGAGGGCCCGGTGACCGATTACGCCTCGGCCAAGCGCTCCGACACGAAACGCTACGCGCGGTACTTCCACGCGATGCTCGAGCGTGGGGTGTTTCTAGCCCCTTCCCAGTTCGAGGCCGCCTTCGTCTCGCTCGCTCACACCGAAGCCGACATCGCGATGGCGGGGCGGGCCGCGGCCGAGGCGCTGGCCGCCGCCTGATCCGCGGCATCGCGGCCGTCCGGCGCCGTCGGCTCCTCCCGCCCGAGCGCTCGAACCGCGCGAATAGATTGACGGCCGCGATGACCGCGTGATAGGGTTCACAAGCATCGTTCAATCCCCCGGAGGGCGATCGACTGTCGATGACGGCCAAGGCGGGCGTGGGCGCACTCGGCGTGGCGCTCCTCGCCGTCCTGATGTTCCTGGCGGTGTCGTCGTGGAGCCGCCAGCCGGCCGTGGCAAGGCCATCCAGCCAGCCGATCAACTTCCCCCACAACGTTCACGTCGGGACGTACAAGATCGACTGTCAGTACTGCCACAGCGAGGCGCGCCGCTCGGAGTACGCGGGGCTGCCGTCCGTCGAGCGCTGTATGGGCTGCCACAAGATCACTGGCGCGACCCTGCCGGAGGTCAAGAAGGTCGCCGAGTACTACGCGAAGAAGGAATCGATTCCCTGGGTACGAGTCAACAAGCTTCCCGAGTTCACCTACTTCCCGCACAAGGCGCACGTGCGCGCGGGCCTCAGGTGTCAGACATGCCATGGGCCGGTCGAGACCATGACCACCTTCGCCGCCGAGACGGGGCCACGCCTGACGAACGACCTCCTGAATCTCGTCGGTTTCAGGCCCGCGGCGCCGGCGCTCACGATGGGTTGGTGCGTCGACTGCCACCGCCGAGAGAACGTAACGGCCGGTCGGCAGGCGCCGCTCGACTGCGTGACATGCCACCATTGAACGGGAGCCACCGGTGTGTGCCACCCACGAGCGTCGGTCGGGCGCAGCGGAGCCAGTGTCTGCCACCCACGAGCGTCGATCGGGCGCAGCGGAGCCACCAGTGCCTATCACTCGCCACCCTCGGCCGGATCCGGCCTCGAGCCCTCGATAAATGAAGCGACGCGACTTCTTCAAGATCGTGACGGCGTCCGGCGCTGCCGCGGCGACTGGCGGCTGCCAGCAGGCCACCGAGTCCATCCTGCCACTCGTCGTCCCGAACGAGCAGATCGTGCCGGGCGTCGCCTCGTGGTTCGCGACCGTCTGCCGCGAATGCCCGGCTGGCTGCGGCGTCCTCGCGAAGAACCGCGAAGGGCGCATCGTGAAGCTCGAAGGAAATCCGGACCATCCGGTCAACGCGGGAGCCCTCTGCCTGCGCGGGCAGGCCGCGCTCCAGGGCCTCTATCATCCCGATCGGGTCGCGGGTCCGCTCATGCGCGAGGGGAGCGGCTCGTTCGCGGCGGCGACGTGGGAAGCGGCCGAGAAGCTCGTCGCCGAACGGATCGGCGCTCTGCGAATCGCCGGGAAGGGTCGCGCGATCGCCCTCGTGTCGCAGCTCGAGAACGGAAGCCTCGGCGTGCTGCTCGACCGGTGGAGCGCGGCGCTCGGGGCGCGTCCGAGAGTGACGCTGGAGCCGTTCGCCTACGAAGCGATCCGGGCGGCGAACCGGAGCACGTTCAATCGCGACGCGATCCCGTACTACGCGTTCGAGGATGCCGAAGTGGTCCTGTCCTTCGGCGCCGACTTCATCGAGACCTGGCTCTCCAACGTGAACTACGCGCGGACGTTCGCGCGGATGCATTCGTTCAGGGACGGGCGGGCGGGGACGTTCATCCACGTCGAGCCCCGGCAGTCGCTGACGGCGTCGAACGCCGACGAGTGGGTCCGCAACGCCCCCGGGACCGAAGGGCTGCTCGCCCTCGCGATCCTCCGGGTGATGGTGGACGAGGGGATGGTGGACCGCCGCTACGGCGAGGCCGTCGCCGGCATCGACCTCAACCGGGCCGCGGACACGAGCGGCGTCGGCCTGGAGACGATCAAGCACGTCGCGAAGGTGTTCGCCCACGCCCAGCCCGGGCTCGCCGTCGGCGGCGGCGTCGCGGTCACCGGCTCCAACGCGACCGAGTCACAGATCGCGATCAATCTGCTCAACGCGGCGGCGGGTAACGTCGGCAAGACCGTGCGCTTCGGCCCGGATTCGGCCTACGGCAAGGTCACGCCGCACACGGAGGTCGCCGCGCTGGCGCGCGCGATGGGCGGCGGCGAGGTCGAGGTCCTCGTCCTGGGTCCGGGTGTCAACCCCGCGTTCACGCTCCCGTCGGGCCTCAAGCTCGCCGACGCGATCCGCAAGGTGCCGTTCGTCGTCAGCTTCTCGAACGTGCCCGATCAGACCAGCGAGCTGGCGCAGGTCGTCCTGCCCGACACTCACTGGCTCGAGTCGTGGGGCGATTACGCGCCGCGTGAGGGCGTGCTCGGTCTGCTCCAGCCGACGATGGCGCCGATCCGTGATTCCCGGCCCATGGGCGACATCCTCCTCCGCATCGGCCGCGCCGTGCTCGGAACCGAGGCGGGCAAGGGACCACTGCCGTGGCCGACCTTCGAGCGGTATGTGAAAGCCGCGTGGGAGCCCGTCGTGAAGGGAGCGCTCGAAGGGGCGCTCCGGCGCGGCGGCCTCTTCACCGACGTCGCGCCGGTCGCCGTGACGGCGAAGATCGCCCCGGTGGAACCGTCTCCGGCGAAGCTCGAGGGCGACGCCGGCGGTTTCACGCTCCTCGCCTATCCGTCGCTCCGCTTCTACGACGGTCGGAGCGCCGTCAGCTCCTGGCTCCAGGAGGCGCCCGACACGATGACGCAAGCGGTGTGGGACGCGTGGGTCGAGATCCCGGCGGAGACGGCTGGAAAACTCGGCATTGCCCAGGGCGACATGCTCGCGATCAAGTCGCCCCAGGGGAGTCTCGAGCTGCCCGCGTATATCTCGTCGACGCTTCATCCCGGCGCGATCGCGATTCCGATGGGTCACCGTTACGCGCCCTACCAGCGGCCGCGATACGTCGGGGCCGACCCGCGCTCCCTGAACCCGATGGCGATCCTGCCGGCCGCGTCCGACGCGACCTCGGGCGCGCTCGCGTTCATGAGCGTGAAGGTGACCATCGCAAAGCTCGGCACGCGTCGCCCGCTCGCCGTGCTCCAGGCGACGCACGACCAGGACCACCGCGAACTGGCGCAGCACGTGGACCTGGGCGCGGCCCGCGAGCAAGCGCTGCGAGGCAAGCCGCCGCACGGGGCGCCCATCAGCATGTACCCCGACACGCAGTACCCGGGCCCCCGCTGGGGTATGGCGATCGACGTCGACGCGTGCGTGGGCTGCCAGGCGTGCGTGGTCGCCTGCCAGGCCGAGAACAACGTTCCGGTGGTTGGCAAGGCCTCCGCGGCGTACGGGCGCCAGCTGCACTGGCTCCGCCTCGAGCGCTGGGCGGAAGGGAAGCCGGAGCGGCCGACGCATCTGTTCCTGCCGATGCTCTGCCAGCACTGCGAGGTCGCGCCCTGCGAGCCCGTCTGCCCCGTGTACGCGGCGTATCGGACCGACGAGGGGCTCAACGGACAGGTCTACAACCGCTGCGTCGGGACACGCTACTGCGGCAACAACTGCCCGTACCATGTGCGCCGCTTCAACTGGTTCCAGTACGAGTTCCCGGCGCCACTCGAGGTGCAGCTGAACCCCGACGTCACCGTCCGCCAGCTCGGCGTCATGGAGAAGTGCACGATGTGCGTCCAGCGCATCATCGCCGGCAAGGATCGGGCGCGCGACGAGAAGCGCGGGGTGCGCGACGGCGACATCGTCACCGCCTGCCAGCAGACGTGCCCGACTCAGGCGATCACCTTCGGCAACCTGAAGGACGACGCCAGCGCCGTGACCAAGCTCACCCACTCGCCCCGGGCCTACCACGTGCTCGAGGAGGTCGGCACGCGACCGTCCATCACCTATCTCCGGAAGGTCGTCCGGGAGCACGCGTGAGACGATGAGCGACGGCCGGACCACGTCCCCCACGTTCGCCGACGTCAACCGCGACGTCCTTCGCACGCTGGACCCGCCGGGGAACCTCTACTTCGCGTGGATGTGTGTGGTCGCGCTCCTGCTCGCCGGATTCTTCGCCGCGTGGGCCGGGCAGGTCTGGTGGGGCATGGGCATGGCCGGCAAGCGCGTGCCCCAGATGTGGGCGATGTACATCACGACCTTCGTGTTCTGGATCGGCATCGGCCATGCCGGCACCCTGATCTCGGCGATTCTCTACCTCTTCCGCGCCCGCTGGCGCACGTCGATCTACCGTGCCGCCGAGGCCATGACGATCTTCGCGGTGATGACGGCGGGCCTGTTCCCGCTGATCCACGCCGGACGCATGTGGTTCGCGTACTTCCTGCTGCCGTACCCGAACCAGCGTGATCTCTGGCCAAATTTCCGGTCGCCGCTCGTCTGGGACGTGTTCGCGATCTCGACGTACCTCTCGATCAGCACCGTCTTCTTCATCGTGGGGCTCGTCCCGGACATCGCCGCCCTGCGCGACGCGTCCCGCGGCTGGCGCCGCCGCATCTACGCGATGCTGGCGCTCGGGTGGGAGGGCGCCGACACGCAGTGGCGCCATTATCGGCGTGCCTACGGCCTGCTCGCGTCGCTGGCGACGCCGCTGGTCCTCTCCGTCCACAGCGTCGTGTCGTGGGACTTCGCGATGGCGCTGGTCCCCGGCTGGCACTCCACGCTCTTCGCGCCGTTCTTCGTCGACGGGGCGATCTTCTCCGGCTTCGCGATGGTGCTCATCCTGGCCCTGCCGATGCGCCACTTCTTCCGCCTGCACGCCTACATCCAGGAGAAACACCTGGACGCGATGGGGAAGCTGATCCTGGTCACCGGCCTGGTCCTGACCTACTTCTACCTGTGCGAGATCTTCACCTCGCTCTACAGCGGCGAGCACATCGAGAAGGCGTCGCTCTTCTGGAAGGTGACCGCCAACTACGCGTGGGCGCTCTGGACCATGTACTTCTGCAACTGCGTCGCGCCGCTGGTGCTCTTCTGGCGGCGGGCCCGCACGAGCCCGGTCGTGCTGTACATCGTGTCCATCCTGGTGCTGATCGGAATGTGGTTCGAGCGGTTCAACATCATCGTCCCATCGCTCGGACACGACTTCTACCCGTACACGTGGGGCATCTATTATCCGAGCCCGACCGACACGATGATCGTCATCGGCAGCTTCTCCTTCTTCTTCCTCCTGTTCCTCGGCTTCATCAAGGTGATGCCGTCGCTCTCGATCGTGGAGGTGAAGGAGACGATCCCGCCACCCGTGCGGGACCGGGCCCATGGCCACTGAGACGATCCTCGGCGTCTTCGCCCACGTGGACACGACGGTGCGGGCCCTCGAGGAGCTGCGGGCGCGGGGCTACCACGACCTCACGGTCTACACGCCGTTGCCGGTGCACGAGATCGAAGAGGTGCTCGAGCGCGACCGGCCGGTGAGCCGGGTCCGCCTGTTCACGCTGATCGGCGGTCTCACCGGGATCGCCTCGGCCTTCATCCTGACGATCTGGAGCTCGCTCGTGTGGGGACAGGTCACCGGCGGAAAGTATCTCCAGCTCGTGCCCGGAGGCATCATCGGGTCCTCCTTGCCGCCCTTCTTCATCATCGCCTTCGAGCTGATGGTCCTCTTCGGCGGGCTCGCGACGGTCATCGGCCTGATCGTGCTCGGGCGGCTGCCGCGCTTCCGGCAGAGTCCGGCCTTCGATCCCCGGTTCACCAACGACCGCTTCGGGGTGGCCATCCATTGCGCCCCGGAACGGGCCGGCGCGGTTCACGAGCTCCTTCGGGCCGCAGGCGCCGAAGAGATCACGGCACGATGAAATACCTCTTCATCCTCATGCTGCTGGTGGTCGGCGCGGCGGCCGGGGCGTGGGGCGCCGCGATCGTCGTGCGCTGGAACGACAACATGACGCAGACTCCGAAAATCGTGCCCGGCGAGCGCGTATTCTCGATGCCGGCCGGCGTGGTTCCCCGCGGCGGCGAGCTGATCATCCCGAAGGAACAGCGCGACGTCGCGGCCAAACGGCCGAATCCGGTGAGGGCGTCGGACGCGTCGATCGCGATCGGCCGCGAGCGGTTCACGACGTTTTGCGTGCCCTGCCACGGCCCGGAGGCCAAGGGCGGCACCACCGGCCCCGTCGCGACGAAGTTCATCCCGACGCCCGACCTGACGAACGCCGAGCTCCAGAAGCAGCGGACGGACGGGTACTGGCACAGCTACATCGTCGTCGGGGGCGCCGTCATGCCCGCGTACGGCGAGGCGCTCTCGTCGCAAGAGGCCTGGCACATCGTGAACTTCCTGCGGTCCGTCGCACAGAAATGACCGTGTTCTGGAGTCTCGTGGCGGTGCTCGGCGCGTTCGTCTTCATCGTCGGCGCGAACTCTGCGGACGCTCCCCAGG
>QHSR01000157.1:0-1529 GCA_003221635.1 Candidatus Rokuibacteriota bacterium
AGACCGCGGGGACCGAGCGCCGAGAGCCGCCGCTTGTGGGTCAGCTCGGCGAGGGGGTTCGTCTGATCCATGAACTGCGAGAGCTGAGACGAGCCGAAGAATTCCTTGACCACCGCGGAGACCGGCTTCGCATTGATCAAGTCATGGGGCATCAGATTCGTGATGTCGGAGATCGACATCCGTTCCTTGACCGCCCGCTCCATCCGGGTCAGCCCCACCCGGAACTGGTTCTCCAGCAGCTCGCCGACCGACCGCACCCGTCGATTGCCGAGGTGATCGATGTCGTCGGTCGCTTTCGTCCCCAGCCGCACCAACAGGAGGTGCCGGATGACCGCGACGATGTCTTCGCTGCGGATCGTCTTGGCGTTGGCCGGCGCCTCCATACCGAGCTTCTCGTTGATCATGAAGCGGCCCACGCGGGCCAGGTCGTACCGGCGGGGGTCCATGAACATGCCGCGGAACAGGGCGCGCGCCGACTCCACCGTCGGCGGGTCGCCGGGGCGGAGGCGTCGATAGATCTCCACCAGCGCCTCGTCGGGGTTCTTGAAGTGGTCGCGCGCCAGCGTCTCGTAGATCGACTGGTCGATCTTCCCCGGGCTCAGCACGAGCAGCTTGAAGGGCGCCACCCGACGGCTCATCACCTGCGACAGCACGGTCGAGGTGATCTCGGCGTTGGTCTGCACCAGCACCTCACCGCTCTCGGTGTCGACGATGCGGGATGCGGTCCGGCGCCCGACCAGCGCCTCGGCGCGGATGGGGATCCGCTCGACGTTCGCCTCGCGGAGCTTCTCGATGAGCTTCGCGTTGAGCGTCTTGCCGGCGGTCACCAGCGGCTCGCGATGGCGCGGCGGCTTGACGTCGTCGGCCACCTTCGCGCCGACGTGCGCCTCGGGGTGGAGCGCCACCCAGGCGTTGCCGTCCTCGAATGACTGCACGTCCTCCGTCTCGTAGAAGTGCGTCAGGATCTCCTCGTCGGACAGGATGACGCCCTTCTCCAGGAACCAGAATGCCCGCAGGAACGCCGTGGCCAGCATCTTGCGACGGCGGTCGACGCGGACGTGCAGGATGTCGTTCGCGTCGAAGTCGAACTCGACCCACGACCCCCGGTAGGGGATGACGCGCGCCGAGAAGAGCGGCTTCCCGGAGGCCAGCGTCTTGCCCTTGTCGTCGTCGAAGAACACGCCGGCGGAGCGCTGGAGCTGGCTGACGACGACGCGCTCGGTCCCGTTGATGATGAACGTTCCCTTGTCGGTCATGAGGGGCAGCTCGCCCAGATAGACCTCCTGGCCGCGCTGCTCACGAATCGTCCGGGTCTTGGCTTCCTTGTCGTGATCGAAGATGACGAGCCGCAACGTCACCTTGAGCGGGATCGCGAAGGTCATCCCGCGATCGTGACACTCCTCGACCGTGTACTTCGGCTCCCCGAAGTGGTACGAGTCGAACTCGAGGAGCGCGTTGTCGTTGTAATCGGCGATCGGAAACACCGACTTGAAGACCGCCTGCAGGCCAAACTCCTCCCGACGGTCCGC
>QHSR01000157.1:1550-6166 GCA_003221635.1 Candidatus Rokuibacteriota bacterium
TGCCATACCCTCTCCTCTAATCGGAAGGAGCTACCGCCCCCTCCGAGGCCTCTCCCAAGGGATCGCGGCCATGGAGCCGCCGCACGAATGCATTCGCACTTCCCCGTGAGACCTCGGCTCCCTACTTCACCGACACCGTCGCGCCCTGCTCCTCGAGCTTCTTCTTCATATCCTCCGCTTCAGCCTTCGTGACCTTCTCCTTCACCGGCTTCGGGGCGCCGTCCACCAGGTCCTTGGCTTCCTTGAGACCGAGCCCGGTGAGCTCGCGGACGACCTTGATGACCTGGATCTTCTTTTCGCCCGCGGCGCCCAGAATGACGTCGAACTCGGTCTTCTCCTCGGCCGCGGCGGCACCCGCCACCGCTCCGCCGGCCGCTCCGCCGACGGCCGCGACCGCCGCCGGCGCGGCGGCGGACACGCCCCACTTCTCTTGCAACAGCTTCGAAAGCTGGGCCGCCTCCAGCAGCGACAGCTTGTCGAGTTGTTCGGCGATCTGCTCAACCGTTGCCATCGATCTCTCCTTGTGTACTGGGCATGGCTACCCGGGCCTCGCCAGGCCCGCGGAAATCCACCGCTACGTTCTTGTCACTCGCCACACGCGAGCCCCGGTCACCCGGCCGCCCGCCGCGCTCTATCCAGTCGCGCCTTGCGCGGCTTCGTCGCGGGCCGCCCCGCGCTGCTCCAGGATGTAGACGAGGTCTCGCTGCGGCGCGGTGAGGAGCCCCACCAGCATGGCCAGGCCCCCCTGGATCACGCCCACGAGCTGCGCGCGCAACGCCTCGCGCGACGGCAGGTCGGCGAGGGCCTTGAGCTCGGCCGGCGGCAGCATCTGTCCCTCGACGTACCCGGCCTTGATCGCGAGCGCCTGATTGGCCCGCGCGAACGTGTGCAGCGCCTTGGCGACGGCGACCGGATCCTCCTTGGAGAAGATGACGCCGGTCGGTCCCTTCAGGTGCGTGCCGAGCCCCTCGAGCCGGGACGACGCGATCGCGAGTCGGGCCAGCCGGTTCTTGACAACCTTGTACTGCGCCGACACCGCGCGGAGCTGCTTGCGGAGATCGCTGAGCTGCTGCACGGTGAGCCCGCGGTATTCCGTGAGCACCACGGTCTTCACCCCGTCCAGCCGCGCCTTCAGATCCTCGACCGCCGTGACCTTCTCTTGCGTTGGCACCTGACGCTCCCTGTCCTAGACGGCCTTCTTGAACAGATTGGCCACGGCCTGCGCGTCGACCGGGACGCCGGGTCCCATCGTCGTCGAGACGGTCAGCGATCGCAGATACGTGCCCTTCGCCGCCGCCGGCTTCGCGCGAACGATCGCCTCGATCAGCGCCATCCCGTTGGCCGCGAGCTGCTCGGCCCCGAACGAGTGCTTGCCGATGGGCGTGTGCACGTTGCCGGCCTTGTCGACGCGGAACTCGACCTTGCCGGCCTTCGCCTCGCGGACGGCGCGGTTGACGTCGAACGTCACGGTGCCGAGCTTCGGATTCGGCATGAGACCGCGCGGCCCCAGCACCTTGCCGAGCCGGCCGACCTGGCCCATGAGGTCGGGCGTCGCGATCGCCGTGTCGAACTCCATCCAGCCGCCTTGCACTCGCTCGACGAGGTCCTCGGCGCCGATCACGTCGGCCCCGGCCTCGCGCGCCTCGCGCTCCTTCTCGCCCTTGGCGAAGACGGCGACACGCACGCTCTTGCCGATGCCGTGCGGCAGTACCACCGCGCCCCGGACCATCTGATCCGCGTGCTTGGGATCGACGCCCAGGCGGAACGACAGGTCGACCGACTGATCGAACTTCGCCGCCGGCATGCTCTTCACGAGGGCGACCGCCTCCTCGAATGCGTAGTGCTTGTCCGGGGCGATCTTCGCCGCCGCAGCGTCGTAGCGCTTCCCCACCCGTTTGCCCACGGTCGTCGCCATGTCCGTCTCCTACCTTCGCTCGCTCGACGTCTTCTTCATCAGACTCGCTAGACTCGCTCAACCACATCGATGCCCATGCTGCGGGCCGTGCCTTCGATGATGCGCATCGCCGCATCGATCGAACTGGTGTTGAGGTCCACCAGCTTGGTCTGCGCGATGTCTCTCACCTGCTGTCGCGTGACCTTCCCGATCTTGTCCTTGTGGGGCACCGCCGACGCCTTCGCGATGCCGGCCGCGCGCTTGAGAAGCACCGCCGCCGGCGGCGTCTTCACGATGAACGTGAACGACCGGTCCTGGAATATCGTCACCACGACCGGCAGGATCAGCCCGTCCTCCCGGCCCGTCTGGGCGTTGAACCCCTTGCAGAACTCCATGATGTTGACGCCGTGCTGGCCCAGCGCCGGGCCGACCGGCGGCGAGGGGTTCGCCTTGCCGGCAGGGATCTGCAGCTTCACGACCGCCTGGACCTTCTTCATCGGACCGCCCCATCCAAGGACCCGTTCATCACATCCGCTCCACCTGGTAGTACTCGAGCTCGACCGACGTGGGTCGCCCGAAGACCGGCACCACCACCTTCATCCGCCCGCGCTCTGGGTTCATGTCGTCGACCACACCCTGGAAGTTGACGAACGGCCCGTCGATGACGCGCACCTTGTCGCCGCGCGCGAAGACGGATTTGGGCTTGGGCTTCTCGGCGCCGGCCTCCATCTGTCGGAGGATGTCGTCGACCTGGTCGTGCGGCAGCGCGACGGGCTTCGACCCCGACCCGACGAACCCGGTGACCTTGGGCGTCGAGCGCACCAGGTGCCACGTGTCGTCGGTCAGCTCCATCTCGACCAGCACGTACCCGGGAAAGAACTTTTGCTCGGTCTCGCGCTTCTGCTTATTGCGGACCTCGACCACCTTCTCGGTCGGCACCAGGACGCGCGCGATCTTTTCCGCCATCCCGAAGATCTTGGCGCGCGACTCGATCGCCTCCTTGACCTTGTTCTCGAACCCCGAATACGTGTGGACGACGAACCACTGCTTGTTCGTGGTTGACGTCGTCGCATCTCCGCTCATCGCAGAATCCTTTCGACGATCCGAGCCAGTACGATGTCTACGCCGCCGAGGAACAGCGCCACCACCACGGTCACCGTGATCACCACGACCGTGGAGTTGATCAGCTCCTGGCGGCTGGGCCACGTCACCTTGCGAAACTCCGCCACGACCTCTCGAACGAACTCCTGTGTGCGCCTCAGAAACTCCATTGCGTCCCTAGCCCGCCGAACAGTGGCAGGGGTGGAGGGATTCGAACCCCCATCCCCCGGATTTGGAGTCCGGTGCTCTAGCCGTTAGAGCTACACCCCTGGACATCAGTCGGAGGGGGCCTCGCCGGCCCCCTCCGAGGCCTCCCCCATCGATTGCGCGGGCAAAGCCCGCGCTCGAACCGTTTGCGCTTGGCCTACGCAGCGTGACGTGGCTCGTAGTATTGAAGGCGCGCGCGTAACGTGCCTGCAACCGATCCGATTTCGAACAACTCTTCCTGAGTCATCATCGCGTCGTTCTCAAGGAGGCGAGCCACTTCGTCGGCGACTGTTCGAAGCTGGACGATCTCTTGTCTCACTTGGCAAACCTCTACTTGGTCTCTCTGTGCGCCGTGTGCTTGCGGCACCACCGGCAGTATTTCTTGAGCTCGAGGCGATCGGGGTGCGTCCGTCGATTCTTCGTCGTTGCGTAGTTCCGCCGCTGACACGTCGAGCACGCGAGTGAGATGATGTCGCGCATCCCCTACTCCACGATCTCCGTGACGACGCCCGCCCCCACCGTCCGTCCCCCCTCCCGAATCGCGAACCGCAGCTCCTTCTCCATCGCGATCGGCACGATCAGCTCGATCGCCATCGTCACGTTGTCCCCCGGCATCACCATCTCCACCCCACTGGGCAACGTGCACACCCCCGTCACGTCCGTCGTCCGAAAGTAAAACTGCGGCCGGTACCCGTTGAAGTACGGCGTGTGCCGCCCCCCCTCTTCCTTCGTTAATACATAGACCTCGGCTTTGAATTTCCGGTGGGGTTTGATGGTGCCGGGCTTCGCGAGCACCTGCCCCCGCTCCACTTCTTCCTTGTCGATCCCCCGCAGCAGCGCCCCAATATTGTCCCCCGCCTGCCCTTCATCGAGCAGCTTGCGGAACATCTCCACCCCCGTCACCACCGTCTTGCGCGTGTCATGGATCCCCACGATCTCCACTTCCTCGCCCACCTTCACGATCCCCCGCTCCACCCGCCCCGTCACCACCGTCCCCCGCCCCGTGATCGAAAAAATGTCCTCGATCGGCATCAAAAACGGCTTGTCCACCGGCCGCGGCGGCGTCGGAATATAGCTGTCCACCGCCTCCATCAGCTTCCAGATCGGCCCCGCCGCCTTCGCGTCCTCCGGCTTCTCGTTCGCCTGCAGCGCCGACCCCCGCACCACCGGCACCTCGTCCCCCGGAAACTGGTACTTCTTCAACAACTCCCGCACCTCCAGCTCCACCAAATCCAAAATCTCCGGGTCGTCCACCATGTCCACCTTGTTCATGAACACCACCAGAAACGGCACGTTCACCTGCCGCGCCAGCAGCACGTGCTCCCGCGTCTGCGGCATCGGCCCATCGTTCGCGGCCACCACCAGAATCGCCCCGTCCATCTGCGCCGCCCCCGTGATCATGTTCTTGATGTAA
>QHSR01000158.1 GCA_003221635.1 Candidatus Rokuibacteriota bacterium
TCGGGAGCGCGCGGCCGCCGTCTGCCGGTGCGGAAGCACCTCCATTGTGCGGATCGTAGCAGGTTCCCGCACCAAACGGCTCTGATCAGGAGCCGCGGCGCGAGCAGATCCGGCGGTCTCAGTCGGGCTGGTCGATGTCGGTCACTGTGAATCCGAAGAGGACCAGCACCGTGAACTTGTCGAGCTTCGCGCGCCCGGTCGACGGCGGTGGCGCATGGGTAATGAGGTCGGTCGTGCCGTCGAATTCGTAGAGGCGTAGCTCGGCCTGGCCCCGGCTCTTCTGCCACGTGAAAATCGCGATCTCCGGGACCGGGATGCTCATGAAGGGCGCCTGGAAGGCGGGCATCCCGAACAAGGTCTGGTCGCTGTCGGTCCCAAAGACGGACGCAAAGGCCTTGATCCTGAGCTCGGGAGACTCCGAGGCTGTGCGCACGCCGTGGGCGCCGAGCCAGGTGACGATGAACTCCCTGACGAAGGTTACGGGGCCCGCCTGGAGGAACACTTCGACCGCGACGCTGGCTCTGACGTGCGGATTCCTGGTCGTCGAGGTCGCGGGTGCGCTGTGGTCGGGCAGCCTCGCGCTCCTGGCCGACGCCGGCCACATGCTCGCCGACGCGGCCGGCCTCGGACTCGCCCTCTTCGCCATCTGGATCGCCGGACGCCCGCCGACGCCGGCGAAGACCTACGGCTACTACCGCGCCGAGATCCTGGCCGCGCTGGTCAACGCCATCGTGCTGCTCGCGATCGCCGGCGGGATTCTGGTCGAGACCTACCGGCGGGTGCTGGCGCCGCCCGAGATCCTGGGGGGCCCCATGCTCGTGGTCGCGACGATCGGACTCGGCGTGAACCTCGTGTCCGCCTGGCTGCTCCACGGCGCGGCGGCGGCGAGCCTCAACGTCCGCGCCGCCTACCTGGAAGTGCTCGCTGACGCGTTGAGCTCCGTCGGGGTGGTCGCCGCCGCGGCGATCGTGGTCGCGACCGGCTGGACGCTGGCCGATCCGCTGGTGAGCGGCGCGATCGCGTTCGTCATCGTGCCCCGCACCTGGCGCCTCTTGCGGCAGGCGGTCAACATTCTCCTGGAGGGCACGCCGGCCCACCTCGACCTCGGCGAGATCGAGGAGGCGATGCGCCGCGTGCCGGGCGTGCGGCGCGTGCACGACCTGCACGTGTGGACGCTCACGTCGGGGCGCGAGGCGATGAGCGCCCACGCGGTCGTCGCCGACGTGCGCGACAGCGAGCGGCTGCTGCAGACGCTCCACGCGGTCATGCACGCCCGCTTCGGCATCGACCACACGACCATCCAGCTCGAGACGGAGCCGCCCGCCGTGCTCCGTATCCAGGGACCCAATCCGGTATAGTGGGCCGATCGGAGGAAGAGGTGATCGCGGTCGCCTCGGGCAAGCGGTCGAAGAGCGAGCTGTCCGGTGTCGGCGAGGAAGAATTCGCGCCCTGGATCATCGGTCCGGTGATGTAGCTCGCGTCGTCGGTCACGACTGCACCACCGTGACCACCAGACCGATCGCCGCGAGGATGTTGCCGACGCGCACGCATTCGGGCTCCGAGCCGACCTTGACGACGGCCTTGCCGGTGTTGTGGACCTGCCAGGCGATCTCCCAGCCCTTGGCCTCGGTGCAGCCGATCGCCTTCTGGAGCTGCTTGACGACCTGTTCGAACGTGTGACAGTCGCAGTTGTGGAGGACCGTCATCCACGGCGGGGCGACGGCCTCCTGATTGACCTCCTCGACGTCCGGCGCCGGCGAGCCGGGGGACGCAGTCACGACGGCGCCGCCTCCAGCCCGCCGCCGAAGACGCCGGCGGCGCGCGTGCCGATACGGGGGCCCACGCCGAATTGCGAGACGGTGAGGACGCGGAGGCCGTCGAGCGGCGGTCGACTCATCGTGGCGCGGCCACCAGGCGGCAGGCCAGATCGCGCCGCTCGGCGGCGTTGGTCGTCGGGTAGGAGGCGAGTCGCGCGGCGTCGCGGTAGTACCGCTCGACGGGAAACTCGCTGGTGTAGCCGTACCCGCCGTGCACGCGCATCGAGGCGAGCGTGACCTCGTACGCCGTCTCCGACGCGTACACCTTCGCCATGGCCATGCGGACGTCGTCGATCTGGTCCCCGGCGGCATCGTAGGCGAGCAAGCGGGCCGCCGTGATCCGGGTCGCCATGTCCGCGAGGGTGAGCTGGATCGCCTGGTGCTGGGCGATCGGCTTGCCGAAGGTCGTGCGCTGTTGCGAGTAGCGAAGCGCCGCTTCGAATGCGGCCTGCGCCAGGCCGAGCGCCGTCGCCGCGACGCCGAGGCGCGCGATCGAGCGCCCCGCCGCCTCGTGGACGTCGCCACGGCCGGGCACGCCGCCGAGCAGCTCTCGCGAGGGGACCCGGCAGCGCTCGAAGTGGAGCGGGCAGGGATCGAGGCCGCGCAGCCCGAGCGTCGGGACGGCCGCGCCGACGCGAAGGCCGGGCGTCTCGCGACCGACCAGGAAGCAGGTGGCGCCGGCGGGCGAGGCCGCCCGCACGAGGACGCCCGCGACGTGCGCCCCGTGGTCCACGAGCGGCACGACGCCGTCCAGGATCCAGTCCTCACCGGCAGGGGTGGCGACGACACCGTCCGCGAAGGCGACGGCGCCGAGAAGCTCGCCCCGCGTCATCGGAGCGAGAAGGCGCTCGCGTTGCTCCGCGGTTCCGAAGCGCCCGATCGCGCCGGCCGCGGCGAGATGGGTCGTGACGATCGTGGCGAGCGCGCCGGAGCCCCGCGCGAGCTCTTCGATGATCATCCCGAGGCATGCGCCGCGTCCAGCTCCTGGGCGACGGGGATCACCCGGGTGTCGACGAACTGCCGGACCGCGAGCACCATCTGCGTCCGCTCCGCGGGCTCGCCCTCGCGCGACGTCAGGGCGCCGGCCCTCTCGCCGTATCGGGCCAGGAGACTCCGGGCGATGATCGTCCGCTGGATCTCGTTGGTCCCCTCGCCGATGATCATGAGCGGCGTGTCGCGGTAATATCGCTCGACGTTCAACGCCGCGAGGCTGCCGCGTTCGGCGTGGAGGCGGAGCGCCTCGACCGCAACGTCCTGCGCGGATTCGGAGGCGAAGAGCTTCGCCATTCCCGCTTCGAGGTCGCACCGCTCGCCGCGGTCCTTCATCGCGGCCGCCCAGGCGGCGAGCAGTCGCGCCGCGCGGACCTTCGTGGCCATGTCGCTGATGGCGCTCGGGGCCTCGGCGCCGAGCGTGGCCAGATGGGCGAGGGTGTCGTCGTACGCGGCCTGGGCGACGCCCACGGCGCGCGCGGCGATGTTGATCCGGCCCGCCTCGAGCCCGCTCATCACGTGCTTGAAGCCGCGTCCCTCGATGCCGCCCACGAGGTTGACCGCCGGCACGACGCACTCGTCGAAGATCAGCTCCGCCGTGTCCACGCCCTTGTAGCCGAGCTTCGCGATGGACTTCGCGACGCGAAAGCCCGGGTGGCCCTTCTCGACCAAGAAGCAGGACATCCCGCGGTGGCGGGGCTCGGCGTTCGGGTCCGTGAGCGCCAGCAGCGCCAGCGTGTTCCCCTCGCGCCCATTCGTGATGAACAGCTTCGTGCCGGTGATGACGTACGCGTCACCGCGTCGCGTCGCGACGGTGCGGATCGCCTGAACGTCGGTGCCGGCGTGGGGCTCGGTCAGGGCGAGGCCGCCCCGCGCGTCGCCTCGCGCGAAGGCGGGGAGGAAGCGGCGCCGCTGATCGTCGGTCCCGTGGTTCAAGACGATCAACGCGGCCATCGTGTGGCTGTTGATGACGCCGGCCAGCGACATCCAGCCGCGGCAGAGCTCCTCGACGACCCGCGCGTACGTCGTGACGCCGAGGCCGAGGCCGCCGAAGGCTTCCGGGACCAGCGCGCCGAAGAGGCCCAGCTCGCGCATGCGGGAGACGAGGGCGTGCGGATAGGCGTCCGCGTGCTCGAGCGCGGCGGCCACCGGGCGAACCTCGAGGTCCACGAACTCGCGCACGGCGGCAACCACGGGATGGTCCATGGGCGATCAGATACTACAATAAGGTCGCATGGCCCTCGACGACCTGGTCCTCGGTCTGCAGCGCGCGCTCGATCGCCTCGTCCGCCGGCTCCGGCTCGGCGCGCCGCCGGTGCCCGGTCGCCGCCGACTCCTGATCGTTCAGATCGACGGGCTCTCGCGCGCCGTCCTCGAACAAGCGCTGGCCCGGGGACGCGCGCCGTTCCTCGGGCGGCTGCTCCGCGAGCGTGGTTACCAGATGGCACCGATGAGCGTCGGGCTTCCGACCTCGACTCCGGCTTTCCAGATGGCGGCGATGTACGGCGTGCGGCCCGATATTCCCGGTTTCCACTATCACGACAAGCGTCGCAAGGTCGACGTCTACTTCCCCCGCGGCGGCGACGCGGCGAACGTCGAGAAGGTCCAGGCGGCCGGCCGTCGGGGTATCGTGGGCGGGGGCGGCGCCTACGGATGCGTGTTCACCGTCTGCTCCGCACCCTGTCCAAGTCGGTCGTCCTCGCGTGGGTGCTGATGAAGGGGAGCCTGGCCTCGTTGATCGAGCTCAGCCGGGCGGCGCTCCGTTTCGTCGCCGATCCCCTCTCCGTCTCGCCGGAGGGCTGGAAATGGCTCGCGATCAAGATCGGGATCTCCCTGTGGCTGCGGGAGTTCTTCACGCTGGCGGTCGCGCACGACCTCTACAGCGGCATCCCCACCATCTACGTCAACTATCTCGACTACGACATCGCCGCCCATGCCTGGGGTCCGCGCCACCGGCGCGCGCTGAGCGCGCTCCGCCGTGTCGACGCCTCGATCCACCGCCTGTCGCGGATTCTCCGGCGCGTGCCGGAGTATCGCTACGATCTCTACGTGCTGTCCGATCACGGACAGGCCACGTGCATCCCGTACCGGCGGGTGACCGGGGGACCGCCGATCGAGCAGTCGCTCTTCGATGACTTCTTCGATCCGGCCGGCGCCCTCGCGGCGGCGGCGCCGGAGAGCCGGCGTCGGCGATTCGCGCGCGGCCTCAAGGCGTACCGCGCGCAACGGGCGCCGGGCTTCTTCCAACGGTTCGTGAACTATCTCGAGCGGGATTTCGCGCGGATCCTCGGTGAGACGCCCGACGCGCGCGAGCGCGCCGGTATCCGTGTGATCGCCGCCGGGCCGAACGCGTTCGTCTACTTCCTGGAGTCCGCGGAGCCCCTGACGCTCGAGCGGATCGAGGCGCGCTTCCCGGCGCTGGCCACGGCGATCTCCGGCGCGCGCGGCATCGGCCTCGTCCTGGTCCGCTCCGCATCGGGGCCGCTCTGCTTCTGGCGCGGCCGGCGGTACGGCCTGGACGAGCTCCACCGGGGCCCCTTCGCGGGGCGGCCCGATCTCGAGCGAGTCGTGGAGGGGATCCGCGACCTCATGGCGATGCCGTCGGCGGGCGATCTCGTGATCTACGGGAGCAACGCGCCACAGGGCGACGTGTCGTTCATCTCCGAAGTCGGGGCCCACGCCGGTCCCTCTTCCGACGAGCTCCACACCTTCCTGATCCACCCGCGAGGCGCGGACATCCCGTCACCGATCACGCACCCGATCCAGCTCTATTCATATTTCGTGCGCTATCAGCCGGAGGCGGTGTGATGCACCTCACCGTCGTGAGCTACAACATCCATCGCGGTGTCGGACTCGACCGCCGTCGCGACCTGGACCGGATCGCCGACGTCATCGCGGAGGTCTCGCCCGACGTCGTGGGCCTGCAGGAAGTGATCCGCGAAGAAGGCGTGCCGCACGCCGATCAGGCCACATACCTGGCATCGCGGCTCGATATGTCGGAGATCGTCATGGGCGAGACCCGGACGCACGGGGCCGGGACGTACGGCAACGTCGTCCTCACCCGCCTGCCCGTGCTGGGATCGGGCCGGTGCGACCTGAGCCGCGGCGTGCGTGAGCCGCGAGGCTGCCTTCGCGTCGACCTGGACGTCTCGGGTACGCCGCTGCACGTCTTCAACTGCCACTTCGGGCTGGCGCTGCGAGAACGGCGCGAGCAACTCGACCTGCTCGGCGTCTTCATCCGCGACTCCGAGCGCCTCGCCGGGCCGCGCGTCCTCATGGGGGATTTCAACGAGTGGCACCGCGGGCCCGTGACGCGCGGGCTCCGCCGTGAGTTCTCGTCCCCGATGCGGCGCCGGCGTACCCACCCGGCGATGTTCCCGCTGTTCGCGCTGGACCGGATCTACTGGGACGCCGCGCTCGAGGGCGAGGAGTTCAGCGTGCACCGGAGCCGCCTGGCGCGCGTCGCGTCCGACCACCTGCCGGTCGTCGCGCGCCTGCGCCTATCCCACGCGCCGCCGCGTCTGGCCCCCTACGTGGTCGGCGACGCGCTCCCGCCGGCGGAATAGAGGCCGTCGCCGCCGGACGCAATCGCGCTCACGCTGGGCCCGCAAGGTCGAGCGCCGCCAGGAGCAGCGTATTCGCGCCGTATTCGATATCGTGGATCTCCGTGAACTCCTCTTCGCAGTGGCTCCGACCATCGCGCGATGGCACGAAAACCATCCCGGCCGGCCCGATCACCGCCATGTACTGGGCGTCGTGGCCCGCACCGGAGCGGATGCGCCGGTGTCGCGCGCCGACCGCCCTGGCGGCACGCTCGACGGCGTCCACGACGTCGCGGTCGAACGGGGTATACGGAACGCGCCAGTAGTGCTCGAGCTCGCACCGCACGCCCTCGCGCTCCCCGGCGTCGCGGACGATCGCCTCCAGGCTGGCCCGCGCGCGGTCGAGCGTCGGGTCCCGAGGATCGCGCATGTCGATCGAGAGCGTCACGCGGCCGGGAATCGCGTTGACGATGTTCGGCGTCACGACGAGATTGCCGACCGTCGCCACCAGGTCGCCGGCGATCTCGCGGGCGATCCGGCGAACGCCGGCGACCACCTCGGCGGCGGCGACGAGCGCGTCGTGGCGGATGCGCATCGGCGTCGGCCCGGCATGGTCCTGCACGCCGTGGATCGTCAGGCGCGACCACGCGATCGCGACGATTCCTTCGACCACCCCTACCGAGAGCCCCTCCTCCTCCAGGAACGGTCCCTGCTCGATGTGGAGCTCCAGGTACGCCCGAAACGGGCGGGCGACGCAGGGCTCGGCGCCGAGATAGCCGATCCGCTCGAGCTCGTCCACGAGACGGATGCCGTCCTTGTCCCGCGCGTTGTAGGCATCCTCGAGGGCGATCTTGCCGGCCATCACCCCGCTCGCGATCATCGCCGGCTGGAAGCGCGCGCCCTCCTCGTTGGTGAAGATCGCCAGGGTGACCGGATGGCGCGTGCGGATCTGCCGATCGTTGAGCGCCCGGATGACCTCGAGGCCGCAGAGAACGCCGAGCTGTCCGTCGTACCGGCCGCCCGTGGGCACCGAGTCCACGTGGGAGCCTATGATCACGGGCGGCCGCGTGGTCTCTCCCGCTCGCTCGCCGAAGATATTGCCCATCTGGTCGACGGTGACCCGCAGGCCCGCCTCGCGCATCCGGGTCACCATCCAGTCGCGGCCACGCTTGTCCTCGTCGGAGAGCGCCAGGCGGGTGAGCCCGCCCCGCGGCGTCTGCCCGATCTTGCCCAGCTCCTCGATCGACCGCTCCAGCCGCTTCGTGTCGATCTTCATCCTCTCCCTCCGGAAGCGAGCCCTAAAGCCCTAGATATGCGCGTTTGAGGCGTTCGTCGCCGAGCAGGTCGCGCGCGGGCCCCTCGAGGACCATCCGTCCGCTTTCCAGAACGCAGGCGCGGTGGGCGAGGGTGAGAGCCTGGCGCACGTTCTGCTCGACCAGCAGGACGGTCACGCCCTGGCTGTTGATCGCACGCACGGTCTCGAAGATCCTGGCGACGAGGACGGGCGCCAGCCCGAGCGTCGGCTCGTCGAGCATCAACAGCCGGGGCCGGGCCATCAGGGCGCGGCCAATGGCGCACATCTGCTGCTCGCCCCCCGAGAGCGATCCCGCGAGTTGCGTCCGGCGCTCGTCGAGGACGGGAAAGAGGGCGTACACGTGCGCAAGCGTCCGCTCGCGCTCGCCCCGCGCTCGGCCGGCGTGGGCCCCGAGCAGGAGGTTCTCGGCGACGGTCATGAACGGAAAGAGCCGGCGTCCCTCGGGGACCTGGACGACCCCGCGGTCGACGCGCGCGTGGGCCGGAACGTGCGTGATGTCGTCGTCGCCCAGCATCACGCGGCCGCGGCGCGGGGCGACGAGCCCGGAGATCACCCGGAGGGTGGTGGACTTGCCGGCGGCATTGGCGCCGACCAGCGCGACGATCTCCCGCTCACGCACCTCGAAAGAGACGTCGGCGAGCGCCTGAAGATCGTCGTAGAAGGCGTCGATCCCCTCAAGCCTGAGCAAGCACGAACTCCTCGCCGAGGTACGCGTCCACGACGCGCCGGTCCTGCGCGATCGTCGCCGGGGGGCCCTCGGCGATCGTCTCGCCGTGGTGGAGCACGACGATCCGCCGGGCCAGACGCATCATCGCCGCCATGATGTGCTCGATCAGGATCAGGGTGAGGCCGTCGGCGTGCAGTCGACGGATCAGATCGATTATCGTGGCGAGCTCCGTGGCGTTGAGGCCGGCCATCACCTCGTCGAGCAGGAGGAGCCGCGGACGGGTGGCCAGGGCCCGCGCGACCTCGAGCCGCTTGCGCAGGCCGATGGGCAGCGTCCGGGCTCGGGCGTCGGCGTGGGCGGTGAGCCCGCATGTCTCGACGACGCGCTCGGCTTCCACCCGCGCGGCGCGGATCGAGGGCAACCGGGTCAGCGCGCCGATCATGACGTTGTCGCTGACGGAGAGGTTACCGAAGGGCTTGACCAGCTGGAAGGTACGGGTCAAGCCGAGCCGGCAGATCGCGTGCGGGGCCTGACCGGTGACGTCGTGGCCCGCGACGACCACGCGCCCGCCATCGGGCCGGTAGTAACCGGAGATCACGTTGAAGAGCGTCGTCTTGCCAGCGCCGTTCGGACCGATGATCCCCAGGAGGTCACCCGCCGGGACCGTGAAGCTCACGTCGGCCACGGCGGTGAGCCCGCCGAAGCGCTTCGTGACGCGCTCGAGCACGAGGATCGGCGTCCCGACGCTCACGCCGGGGCCCTCCGGGCGCGGAGCCTCGCCGCGACGCCGGCGAGCCCCTCCGGCACGAAGCGGACGACGAGAATCAGGGCGGTGCCGTAGATGATCAGGTAGATGGCGCAGGTACGTCTCCAGGGACGTGATCAGGATCGAGCCGAGATACGGCCCCAGCGCGGTGCCCATGCCGCCGATGATGGTGTTGAGGGCGAAGCGGACGGAGAGATCGACGGAGAACACGTAGGTCGGATCGACGAAGCCGACGTACTGCGCCCACAAGGAGCCGCAGACGGAGGTGAGCGCCGCGCTGAGCGCGACCGCGAAGACCTTGAGGCGACGGGTGGGGATCCCGAGCGCCTCCGCCGCGTCCTCGTCCTCGCGGACACCGGCGAGCTGGTAGCCGATCCGCGAGCGCTCGAGATAGACCTCGACGCCGTAGCAGAGGAGCGCCGCCGCCAGCGCCATGTACACCCAGCCCGCGTGCCCGAGGCCGAGCGTCGCGAAGCCCGGACGGAAGGGTACGGGAATGCCCTCGCCACCAGCGGTGAAGCCGCGCCAGCGGCTGACGCCGATGAGCAGGACCTGCGAGAACGCGATCGTGGACAGGGCGAAGTACGGCCCCTTGAGCCGGTTGGACAGGAAGCCGATGATGCACCCCGCCCCGATCGAGAGCACGACGCCGACGAGCATGCCGAGCCATGGGCCCCGCCCGAAGCGCGTCACCATCAGGGCCGCCGCGTAGGCGCCGATACCGAAGAACGACGCGTGGCCGATCGAGACCTGGCCGGCGTAGCCGCCACGAGCGGCGTGGCGGCGGCCAGTCCGAACAGGAGGAGCGCACCCCGGCGAGAGCGCAGGAGGGACTCAGACGCCCAGGGTCTCGGCGCCGCGCTGACCGAAGAAGCCGGCCGGCCGGAAGACGAGAACCAGGATGAAGAGGATGAAATAGAAGATCTCCTTCCAGGCCGCCCCGAACAGGTACGAGCCCGCCACCTCCACCGCCGCCACGATGAGGCTGCCGAGCATCGCGCCGAGCATGTCGCCGAGGCCGCCCAGGACGACCACCACGTAGGAGAGGAGCACGAACTGGAGCCCCGCCGTCGGATAGACGGAGTACAGGGGAGCCACCAGTACGCCCGCCGCCCCGACGGCGGCGATGCCGATGGCGAAGGTGAGCCGGTAGACGCGATCCGTGTCGATCCCCATCAAGGTGGCGGCGTCACGGTCCTGGGCGGTGGCGCGCATGACGTGGCCGGCGTGCGTCCACTTCATGAACGC
>QHSR01000040.1:0-2399 GCA_003221635.1 Candidatus Rokuibacteriota bacterium
CGCGATTCGGGGAGCGAGGGGCGGCCGGGGCAACGCGCGCTTTGCGACTTCCACGAACCAGGCGCCCCGCCGTGCCGACCTCGGTCGACCCGGGCCCGAACGCTGGCTCCACCTGGAGCTCAAGCTCCTCGCCGACGTCGGCGTCATTGGCTTTCCCAACGCGGGGAAGTCCACGCTCGTTTCTCGCCTCTCGGCCGCGCGCCCGAAGATCGCCGACTATCCGTTTACGACGCTCGAGCCCACGCTCGGCATCGTGCGAGTGGACGGCGACCGGTCGTTCGTGATCGCCGACCTGCCCGGGCTGATTCCGGGCGCCGCCGAGGGTCGAGGCCTTGGACACCAGTTCCTGCGTCACACGGACAGAACGCGCCTTCTCCTGCACATGCTCGACCTGGACCCGCAGGCGGGCCGCGATCCGATCGACGACCTCCAGGTCATCGAGGGGGAGCTGGCCGCGTACTCCGCCGACCTGGCGGCGCGTCCGCAGATCATCGTCGGCAACAAGGCGGATCTGCCGGACGCGGCGCCGAACCGCGCGCGGGTCGAGCAGTTCTGTGCCTCACACGGGCTGACGCTCTTCGTGATCTCGGCCGTGACCGGGAGCGGTCTTGTGGATCTGGTGCGGGCCGTCGCCTCGCACCTGGGATCCTTGTCGACGCCCCCGCTCTCGACTCCTCCGACGGCGCGAACGCCATGAACCCCGCACGCAGGCTCGGGCGAGTGCGCCGGCTGGTCGTGAAGGTCGGCAGCGGTCTCGTCACGACACCCGGGGCCGGCGCCGCGCCCGAGCGTATCGAGGCGCTCGCCGCCGACATCGCCGCCATCCGCGAAGGACGGCGGATCGTGCTGGTGACCTCGGGCGCGATCGCGAGCGGCACGGCGCGCCTCAAGCTCCCGGAGCGACCACGCTCCATTCCCGAGAAGCAGGCCGCCGCCGCGGTGGGCCAGTCCGCGCTGATGTGGCAGTACGAGGCCGCCTTCAGTCGTCACCAGGTGCAGGTGGGCCAGGTGCTCCTGACCGCTCAGGACATCAGCGACCGCGCACGCTACCTCAACGCGAAGAACACGCTCCTGGCGCTCTTGAAGTTCGACGTCCTTCCGATCGTCAACGAGAACGACACCGTCGCGGTCGAGGAGATCAAGGTCGGCGACAACGACAACCTGAGCGCGCTGGTCGCCTCGCTGATCGACGCCGACCTCCTCGTGCTTCTCACCGACGTCGACGGGCTCTATACCGACGACCCGACCGTGAACACCCGCGCCCGAAAACTGGACACCGTGGAAGCCGTCACCGACGAGATCGCGCGCCTCGCGCGTGATCGCGCCGATCGCATCTCGGTCGGCGGGATGGCGACGAAGCTCCAGGCGGCGCGGAAGGCGGCGGCCGCCGGGGTGCCGATGATCATCGCCGACGGTCGTGAGCCCGGCGTGCTGCGTCGCATCCTCGAGGGCGAAGCGGTCGGCACCTACTTCGCGCCGAAGGCGGACCGCCTGGGCGCGCGGAAGCGGTGGATCGCGTTCGCCGTCCCGCCGCAGGGATCGCTCACGGTCGACGCGGGCGCGCTGGCGGCATTAACTCAGCGTGGCAAGAGCCTCCTGCCTTCAGGCATAGTCGAGGTCGAGGGGGACTTCGCCTCGGGTGAGGTGGTGGCCCTCCTGGGGGGCGCCGGGAGCAAGGAGTTCGCGCGGGGCCTCGTGAACTTCGACGCGGCGGAGCTGCGCAAGATCCGGGGGGCGAAGTCGCAGGAGATCGAGCAGCGGCTCGGGTACAAGAGCTTTGACGAAGTGATCCACCGGGACAATCTGGTGATCTTGTAGAGGATGCCGATGGACGTCCGGACCCTCATCGCCACCCGCGCGCGGGCGGCGCGCGACGCCGCGCGCGCCCTGGCGCTCTGTCCGACCCGGACGAAGAACGACGCGCTCGCCCAGATGGCGCGGGGGCTCGTCGAGAAGAGCGAGGCGCTGCTCGAGGCCAATCGGGTCGATCTCGACCGGGCGCGCGATCGGGTGACGAAGGCGTTTCTCGATCGCCTGACGCTCACCGAGGCGCGGATCGAGGAGATGGCGCAGGGGCTCCGGGAGATCGCCGCGCTTCCGGATCCCGTCGGGGCCGTCGTCGAGTCGTGGCGCCGGCCGAATGGCATCGAGATCTCGCGCGTCCGCGTACCGCTGGGGGTGATCGCATTCATTTACGAGTCCAGGCCGAACGTCACGGCCGACGCCGCGGGCCTCTGCGTGAAAGCGGGGAACGCGGTCGTGCTGCGTGGTGGGAGCGAGGCGATCGAGTCCAATACGGCCATCGCGGCGGTGCTCTCCAAGGCCCTGGAGAAGGTGGGAGCGCCCGCCGACGCGATCCAGTTCGTCGACACCACGGACCGGGCCGCCGTGGCCGCGCT
>QHSR01000040.1:2562-24233 GCA_003221635.1 Candidatus Rokuibacteriota bacterium
GCCGCCGCTGGCCGCGCGCCTCGCCGAAGCCGGCGTTGCGCTCCGCGGGTGTCCGCGCACCCTCGCCCTGGTCCCCGGGGCGAGCCCGGCGACGGAGGCCGACTGGGACACGGAGTATCTCGACTTGATCCTCGCGGTCCGCGTGGTCGACGACCTCGACGAGGCGATCCGCCACATTCAGCGGCACGGGACGGGTCTGGCGGAGGCGATCGTGACCAATGACCTCGCCCGGGCCCGCCGCTTCGCGCGCGAGGTCGACGCGGCCGCCGTTCTCGTGAATGCGTCGACGCGGCTGGTGGACGGCAGCCAGTTCGGGATGGGCGCCGAGATGGGCATCTCGACCTCTCGGCTGCACGCCCGTGGGCCGGTCGGGGTGCGGGAGCTGACGACGACGAAGTTCATCGTGCAGGGCGACGGGCAGGTGCGGGACTAAGTGCCGCTCCGGATGGCAGCGGCACTGGGCTAGGCGTGGCTCGCACGGCCGTCTTCGGCGGGTCCTTCAATCCGATCCATTACGGGCATCTGCTGCTCGCCGACGAAGTGCTGGATGCGCTCGAGCTCGACCGGGTGCTCTTCGTGCCCGCCGCGCAGCCGCCGCACAAGCCGAACGCGCAACTCGCGCCGGCCCGGGACCGATACGCGATGGTGGAGCTGGCGGTCGCGGGCCATCCGAAGTTCGCCGTCTCAGACCTCGAGCTGCGCCGCGCCGGGCCCTCGTACACCGTGGACACGCTCGACGCGCTCCGCATCCCGCGCGAGGAGCTGTTTCTGATCGTCGGGTCGGAAACGTTCCTCGATCTGCTCACGTGGCGGACGCCGCGGCGCGTCGCCGGGCTCGCGCAGATCGTCGTCGTCCCGCGCGCCGGCAGCGCTTTCGATCCGGAGAGCGTGGCGGCCCGGAAAGTCGTGCAGGAGATCGGCGACGAGCCCTTGATCGTTCGCGCGATCTCGCTGCCGATCTCGGCGTCGGACCTCCGGCGCCGGGTGCGCGAGGGACGGTCCATCGCGTACCGGCTCCCCGAGGCGGTGGCGGCGTACATCCAGGCCAAGCGGCTCTACCGCGCCGAAGGGTCGTGACGGCGCCGTCGGCGGAGTGGAAGGCGCGCCGCGCGGCGCGCGCAGCCCTGGACAAGCGGGCCGGCGACCTGATCGTGCTCGACGTGCAACGCGTGTCGAGCGTCACGGACTACTTTCTCATCTGCAGCGGCAAGTCGACGACTCATCTGCAGACGATCACCGACGCGATCCGCGTCGAGCTCAAGGAGGAAGGGGTGCAGCTGCGGCACGCCGAGGGCGTCGCCGAGAGCGGCTGGGTTCTCCTCGACTACGGCGACGTGCTCATGCACGTCTTTCTCGAGGATACTCGCACCTATTACGCGCTCGAGCGCCTGTGGGGCGACGCGCCGACGGTGCCGCTCGTGACCTGAACGTTGCGCGCGGGTGCGAAGGTGTTGCGCGCTCCCGGGGCGCGTGCTAGCGTCTATCCCTTGAGTGCGCGCCATCGTGATGGGGAAGGAGGTCCAGATGCGAAAGGATCGGCTCGCGTACTTCAAAAAGCGCCTCGTCGAGAAGCAGCGGCAGCTGACCGAGGAGGTCGGGCGAACCGCTCTGTACGGAAAAGATCAGGAAGACGACTCGATCAAGGATCTCGGCGACCAGGCGAACACCGCATACACGAGAGAGTTCTTCTTCGAGCTGGGCAACGGCGACCGCCGGTTGCTGCGGGACGTCGTCTCCGCGCTCCAGAAGCTGGACGACGGCGCGTTCGGCTCGTGCGAGCGGTGCAGCGAGCCGATTTCCGAGAAACGGCTCGAGGCGCTGCCCTTCGCGCGCCATTGCATCGGCTGCCAGCGGGTGATCGAGGAAGAGGAGCGGATGGCCACGGGCTAGCCGTGCGCGCCCCCGTCGCGCCCCCGTTCTGCGCCCCGCACGAGTCGCCGCGTCCGTGAGGTTGCCCGGCTCGGTCCGCTCGCTCCTGTCCCTCGGCCTGACGCTCAAGAGCTTCCTCAACTTCCGCACGGCGCCGGGCGCGGCGTCGGACGACGCGGCGACGAGCGCGCTCCTGCAGCAAGCCCAGGATGCGCGCCGTCTGAGGCACAACGACGAAGCCGGGACCCTGTACCGGCTCATCCTGCAATCGCACCGCGGCCACCTCGGAGCCCTCCGCGGCCTCCGCGACCTCTCGGTCGAGGCGGGCCGGTGGCGCGAGGCGCTCGACGCGCAGCAGCGGATCCTGGGCACCATCGGCTCGACCGAGCGGTCGCCGGAGACCGAATGGCTGGCCGTCATCTACTACGAGCTCGGCCGCGCCGAGGTGGCCCGCGCCAATGCCAGCGCCGGGCTCGGGCACTTCAAGAGTGCCGCCCGCGCCGATCGTCTCTTCCTCCCGGCGGCGCTCGCGCTGGGCGACGCCTACGAGCTGACCGGAGATCACCGCGAAGCCGTGCGCGCGTGGGAGCGCGCCGCCGAGGTGTTTCCCGCGCTGCCGCTCCTCGCGCGGCTCGAGCGCGCGTATCGGCAAGAGGGCCGCCCGAGTCGCATGATCGCGCTCTACCGGGCGGCGGTCGAGCGGGCGCCGGACGATCTCGCCCTCGCGGTGGCGCTCGGCCGGGTCTTCTTCGAGCTCGAGATGCTGGACGAGGCCGCGGACCAGCTCGAGAAGGTCGAGGTCCGCATACCCGGCTCGCCCGTGGTCCACGCGCTCCTCGGCGCCGTCTTCGAGCGGCGTGGACAGATCCGCGAGGCCTGCGACGAGTATCGCCGTGCCCTGCAACTCGGGCACGCGTTCGACTGGCCGCATCGGTGCGAGGCATGCGGCGCCGGAGGACCGATGTGGCAGGACCGCTGCGGCCAGTGCCAGCGCTGGAACACGCTGCGCCCCGTTCGCGCCTAGCCCCCGCGTCCATGCCCTCGGGCTTCAGCCTGGCCGCGCTCGACCTCGTCTTTCCCGCCCTCTGCTCGGTCTGCCAAGCGTCTCTCGGCCCCGGCCGACGCGATCCCCTCTGTGGACGCTGCTGGGGTGCGATCACCCGCCTCGGCCCTCCCGGATGCGATGCATGCGGCCTGGCGTCGCCGACGCGCGCGCCGTTCGATTGGTCAGGGGCGACGGAGCACAGGTGGGCAGGGGCGGCGGGCCCGAGCGAAGTGGGGTTGTCTGAGCGCGGGCCTGCCGCCCCTGCCCACCTCTGCGGGGCCTGCACGATTGACCGGCCGGAGTACGACTACGCGCGGTCGGCGGCGGTCTACGAGGGAGCGCTTCGGGAAGCGCTGCACGCGTTCAAGTTCTCCGGCAAGCGCGCGTTGGCGCGGCCCCTCGGCGATCTCGCCCTGGAACAGTGTGTCGCGTCGCTGCCGGACGGCATTGACGCCGCGATCGCGGTGCCCCTGGCCCGAGAGCGGGAGCGGGAGCGCGGGTTCAATCAGGCCGCGCTCCTGGCCCAGCGCATCGCGGGGCGGCTCGGCGTGCCGACCCGGCCACGCTGGCTCGCGCGCGTGCGGGCCACCAGGCCGCAGAGCGACCTGACGGCGGCGGAACGCCGCGCGAACGTGCGCGGCGCCTTCCAGGCGTCGCCCCAGGTCGCGGGCCGCCATGTCCTCGTCGTGGACGACGTCCTCACGACGGGCGCGACGCTCCGCGAGTGCGCTCGGGCGCTGCACGACGGCGGGGCCCGGCGCGTGGGGGTTCTAACAGTTGCTCGCGTCCTCCACGCGGCCGTATAATTTGCCGAAGTCGAACGTCCAACAGTCCCCACAAGGAGCTCGCCCATGAGTGTTCGCGTCGGTGTCAACGGATTCGGTCGGATCGGGCGGGTCTTTTTCCGTACAGCCCTCGAAGCGCGGGATATCGAGGTGGTCGGCGTCAACGACCTTGCGGACGCGAAGACCCTGGCCCACCTGCTCAAGCACGACTCCGTGCACGGGACGCTCCGCGCGGAGGTCATGGCCAAGGGCGAGGCGATCTTCGTCGACGGCCGAGAGATCCGCGTCTGCGCGCTCAAGGACCCGGCGACGCTGCCGTGGCGCGACCTCGGCGTCGACATCGTGGTCGAATCGACCGGGGTCTTCCGCGATACCGCCACCGCCTCCAAGCACCTGCAGGCCGGCGCCAAGAAGGTGATCATCACCGCGCCCGCGAAGGACCCCGATGCCACGATCGTGCTGGGCGTGAACGAGCGTACGTACGAGCCGACCCGTCACCGGATCATCTCCAACGCGTCGTGCACCACCAACTGTCTGGCGACGACCGCCAAGGTGCTCGACGACCGGTTCGGGATCAGGCGCGGTTTCGCCTCGACCGTCCACTCCTACACGAACGACCAGAACGTCCACGACTTCCCGGACAAGGACCTCCGCCGGGCGCGCGCCGCCGCGGTCAGCATGATCCCGACGACGACCGGCGCGGCCACGGCGGTCGGCCTGGTGCTGCCGAAGCTCAAGGGCAAGCTTGACGGGATCGCGATCCGCGTGCCGACGATCAACGTGTCGGTGGTGGACCTCGTCGCCGAGCTCGAGAAGCCGGCCTCGGTCGCCGCGGTGAACGACGCGTACCGCGAGGCGGCGTCGGGACCGCTCCGCGGCCTTCTGGACGTGTGCGACGAGGAGCTCGTCTCGTCCGACTTCAACGGGAATCCGCACTCGTCCATCATCGACCTGCCGTCGACGGCGGTGATCGAGGGGAACCTGGTCAAGGTGCTCGCCTGGTACGACAACGAGTGGGGCTACGCCTCACGGGTGCGCGATCTGATCCAGTTCGTGGCCAAGACGCTGTAGTGGCCAAGACGTAGTGGCCAAGACGCGTGACAAGACACGTTAATTGTCGAAGCTGACGATCGCGCAACTGGACCTGACGCAACGACGCGTCTTCGTACGCGCCGACCTGAATGCGCCGCTCGACCGCGGCGCGGTCACCGACGACACGAGGCTCCGGGCGGTCGTCCCGACGATCCAGTACACCCTCAAGGCGGGCGCGGCCGTCGTCCTCGCGTCGCACCTCGGGCGGCCCCGGGGCAAAGTCGCGCCCGAGTACTCGCTCCGCCCGGTCGCCGCGCGGCTCGAAGCGCTCCTCGGCCAGCACGTGGAGCTCGCGCCGGACTGCGTGGGGTCCGAGACGCTCGAGCGGGCGCGCGCGCTGCGACCGGGTGAGGTGCTCCTCCTCGAGAATCTCCGATTCCACACCGAGGAGGAAGGCAACGACGACGGGTTCGCCCGCTCGCTCGCCGCGCTCGCGGACTGCTACGTGAACGATGCCTTTGCGGCGGCGCACCGGGCGCACGCCTCGATCGCCGCGATCACGAAATACCTGCAGCCGGCGGCGGCCGGGCTCCTGATGCAGCAAGAGCTGGCGGCGCTGGGCCGTATCCTCCAGTCGCCGGAGCGGCCGCTCCTCGCGATCCTGGGCGGCGCCAAGGTCTCCGACAAGCTGACGCTGGTCGAGCATCTGCTCGCGCGGGTCGACGCCCTGCTCGTCGGTGGCGGCATGGCCTTCACGTTTCTCACGGCGCTCGGCCACGCCGTCGGCCGCTCACTCGTCGAGCCCGGCCAGGTCACCACCGCGCGCCGGGCGCTGGAGGCCGCGCGGCGTCAAGGCGTCGCGCTCGTGCTGCCCGCCGACGCGGTCGTGGCCGACGGCCTGGACAGCGCGCGCGGGCGCGCCGTCGGGATCCGCGAGATCCCGGCGGAGCAGATGGGCCTCGACATCGGGCCCCGGACCGTCGAGCGGTTTGCGGGGGTCCTCCGGACCGCGCGGACCATCGTGTGGAACGGCCCGATGGGCGTGTTCGAGCGGCCGGCCTTCGCGGCGGGGACGATCGCGCTCGCGCGCGCCGTCGCCGACGCCTCGGCGTTCTCGGTCATCGGCGGCGGTGACACGGTCGCCGCGGTCGCGCAAGCGGGCGTCGCCGAACGGATCGGTTACATCTCCACGGCGGGCGGCGCGTTCCTCGAGTTCCTCGAGGGTCGCAAGCTGCCCGGTGTCGAGGCGCTGACGGACGCCGGCTGATGCGGGCACCCCTCGTCATCGGCAACTGGAAGATGCACGGCACCGTGGCCGAGGCCCGCGCGCTCGCCACCGCCATCCGTGACGGGCTCAAGCGTCCGCGCGGCGTCCAGGTCGTCGTGTGCCCGCCGTTCACGGCACTCGCCGCGGTGTAGGAGGTTCTTGCCGGCAGTCCGATCCAATGCTGGCCGAGCTCGGCTGTCGCTGGACGCTCCTGGGTCACTCCGAGCGGCGGAAGGAGATCGGCGAGTCGGACGAGCTGATCAACCTGAAGGTCCGCGCGGTCCTGTCCCGCGGCTTCACGCCGGTCCTCTGCGTGGGCGAGGCCGCCGACGGGCGGCGCCAGGGGTTGACCTTCACCACCGTCGAGGGTCAGCTGCGCGCCGGGCTCGCCGGCCTCGTCGGAGACCAGATCGCGAAGACCGCGCTCGCGTACGAGCCGGTGTGGGCGATCGGGACGGGCGTCAACGCGTCGCCCGCCCAGGCCGCCGAGGTCCAGGGCTACCTCCGCGGCCTCCTCTCCGAGCTCGCGTCGAAAGAGATCGCGCAGACTGTCCGCATCCTGTACGGCGGCAGTGTCAAGGCCGAGAACGCCGATGCGCTCCTGGCGGAGCCCGAGGTCGACGGCGCGCTCGTCGGCGGCGCGAGCCTCAACGCGCCGGGATTCATCGGGATCGTCAGGAAGGCGGCGCGCGTCGGCATCGCCGCCAAGGAGTGACCGGATGTACATCGCCCTGAGCATCATCCACGTGCTGGCGTGCTTCGGCATCATCGGCATCGTTCTGCTGCAGTCCGGCAAGGGCGCCGACATCGGCTCGGCGTTCGGCGGCGCCGGCAGCCAGGCGGTGTTCGGCTCCATGGGGACGCCGACCCTGCTTGGAAAGATCACGACCGGCATCGCCATCGTTTTCACGATCACGTCGTTCACGCTCGCCATTCTGGGCGGCGAGCGGGCGAGCTCTGTCGTGCGCGAGGCCGCCCCGCCGCCGGCCAGCGCGCCCGCACCGGCGGGGCCCGGGCCCGCCGCTCCCGCGGAGACCACGCCCACCACCCCGGCGGCGCCCGCGTCGCCCGCCCCGCCGAGCCAGCCGCGCTGACCCCATGAGCCGGCGCGAGCCGCTGCGCCTGCTCGGACTGCTCCTCGCGCTGACGCTCGCCGGGTGCGGGAGCGAGGCGGACAGCGCCGTCGATCGCGGGCCCGGCCAGTCCGCGGCCAAGCCCGCGTATGGCGACACCTTCATCGACGCGCTGACCGGCAACATCTCGGGCCTGATACCGAACGTCTTGACCGACTCCGCGTCGTTCGAGGTCGGATCGCTGATCTACAGCGGGCTCGTCACCCGGGACAAGGATCTCAACATCATCGGCGAGCTGGCGGAGTCCTGGGAGTTCAGCCGGGACTGTCTCGACCTCACCTTCCGGCTGCGCCGGAACGCGCGCTGGCACGACGGGCGCCCGTTCACCGCCGATGACGTCGTCTTCACGTACGAGACGATGATCAACCCGAAGACGCCGACCGCCTACCGCGAGGATTTCCGCGCGATCCGCACGGTCGAGGCGGTGGACCCCTTCACGCTGCACGTGCGCTACACACAGCCCTACGCCAAGGCGCTCCAGAGCTGGTCCACGTGGATCCTCCCGCGCCACGTGCTGGAGAGCTACGTGCGGGAGGGACGATTGCGCGAGGCCCCGCAGAATCGTTCGAACCCGGTCGGCACGGGCCCGTACCGCTTCAGCGAGTGGAAGCCCGGCGAAAAGGTCGTGCTGGTCGCGAACCCCGACTACTTCGAGGGGCGGCCCTACCTCTCGCGCATCGTCTACCGGATCATCCCGAGCCAGGCGACCATCTTTCTCGAGCTGAAGGCCAAGGGCGTCGATTCGGCGGGCCCGGCCGGCCTCACCGCGCTGCAGTTCAAGCGCCAGGCCGACTTCCCCGCATTCCGCAAAGCCTACAACAAATTCCAGTATCAGGACAACGCGTACACGTACCTCGGGTTCAACCTGAGCGATCCGCGCTTCGCCGACCGGCGGGTGCGCCAGGCGTTCGCCCACGCCATCAACAAGCGTGAGCTGATCGACGGCGTGCGCCTCGGGCTCGGGCGGGAGGCGACGGGGCCGTACAAGCCCGGCACCTGGGCGTACAACCCGAACGTGCGCACCTACCCGTACGACCTGGCGAGAGCGCGCGAGCTCCTCGCGGCCGCGGGGTGGCGGCCGCGGGACGCCGACGGGATCCTCGTCAAGGACGGCCAGCCATTCGAATTCGTGCTGCGGACCAACCAGGGCAACGACGAGCGTCGAAAGGTCGCCGAGATCGTGCAGGCGTCGCTCAAAGACCTGGGGGTCCGCGTCGACATCCAGGTCATCGAGTGGGCGTCGTTCCTCAAGGAGTACATCAGGAAGAAAAGGTTCGAGGCGATCATCCTCGGCTGGGGCATCGGTCTCGACCCCGACCAGTACGAGGTCTGGCACTCGTCGAAGAGGGGACCGGACGATCTGAACCGTATCGGTTACGCGAACCCCGAGGCCGACGAGATGTTGGAGCAGGGGCGGGCCTCGTGCGTCGAGGCGGAGCGGAAGAAGTACTACGACCGGTTTCAGGAAATCCTGGCCGAGGACCAGCCGATCGTCTTCCTCTACTTCCGGGACGCGTTGCCGGTGGTCTCCTCGCGGATCCGCGGGATCATCCCGTCACCGAACGGCATCCGGCACAATTTCAACGAGTGGTACGTCCCAAAGCAGCTGCAGCGCTACACGGCGGGGTAGATGTAGTCTCGTGCCGCTCGCGCTAGAATAGCGCGCCATGCTCGGGTACGCGCTGCGGCGGCTCGTCCTCGCCGTTCCTCTCCTCATCGGTATCACGCTCATCTCGTTCTTCGTGATCCACCTGGCCCCCGGTGAGCCGACCGACCTCGGGACCGGGGACACCCCGGTCCAATCGGACCGGGAGGTGCGGGAGCGGCTGCGCCAGATGTACGGGCTCGACAAGCCCCTCCACGTCCAGTACGTGAACTGGCTGACGCGGCTCGCCCGGCTCGACTTCGGTCGGTCGTTCTCGCCCGACGCGCGCCCGGTGCTGCAAAAGATCGGCGAGCGGCTGCCGATCACGCTGCTCCTCAACGTCGTCGAGATGACGATCATCGTCGCCCTCGCGATCCCGATCGGCGTGTTCTCGGCCACGCGTCAGTACTCGCGGTTCGACAAGGTGACCACGATCTTCGTGTTCGTGGGCTTCGCGACGCCCGACTTCTGGTTGGCGCTCATGCTCATGATCCTGTTCGGGGTCCAGCTCGGGTGGCTTCCGATCTCGGGCCTCCGGTCGCCCATGTGGGAGTACCTCTCCTTCTGGCAGCAGCAATGGGACTTCGCGGGCCATCTCATCCTGCCGATCCTGGTCGCGACCTTCGGCGGGCTCGCCGGGTTCTCGCGCTACATGCGACAGTCGATGCTCGAGGTCGTGCGGCAGGACTACATCCAGTCCGCGCGGGCCAAGGGCCTCGCCGAGAGCGTGGTGATCGGCAAGCACGCGCTGCGCAACGCGCTGCTCCCGATCGTGACAGTCCTCGGACTCTCGCTGCCCGGCCTGATCGGCGGCAGCGTGATCGTCGAGTCGATCTTCGCCATCCCGGGCATGGGGCAGCTGATGGTCCAGGCGGTCTTCGAGCGCGACTACCCCGTGATCATGGGCAACCTCGTCATCGTGGCGACGCTCACCCTGGGCGCCAACCTGATCGCCGACCTCACGTACAGTCTGGTCGATCCGCGGATCCGAGTGGCCGCGCGCCGGCGGCGCCGGTGAGCGCGTGAAGGCCTTCTGGCGGGCGTTGCGCCGGAACCGGCTCGCGCTGGCCGGCGGTGTCGTCGTCGTCTGTCTCGCCGTGCTGGCGCTCCTGGCGCCGGCCATCTCGCCGCGCGATCCGAACCGTCCCGACGTGAAGAAGATCCTCGATGCGCCCTCCACAGCCCATCCGCTCGGGACCGACCAGCTCGGGCGCGACGTCCTCTCCCGCATGCTCTATGGCGCGCGCGTGTCCTTGGCGGTGGGCTTCGTGTCGGTCGGGATCGCCGCGGCGATCGGCATCGTCCTCGGGTCACTGGCCGGGTACCACGGCGGGACGACGGACGCGATGGTGATGCGGCTCGTCGACCTCATGCTGGTCTTCCCGCGCTTCTTCCTGCTCCTGGCGGTGCTCGCCTTCCTGCGGCCATCGATCTGGACCATCATGACGGTGATCGGTCTCACCGGCTGGATGAGCGTCGCGCGGCTCGTCCGGGCCGAGTTCCTGTCGCTGAAGGAGCGCGAGTTCGTTCTCTGGTCGCAGTCGATCGGCGCGACCGCGTTCCGCATCATCTGGCGCCATATCTTGCCGAACGCGATCGCGCCGGTCCTGGTGGCGATGACGCTCGGGATCCCCGCCGCGATCCTCACCGAGTCGGGGCTCTCCTTCCTCGGGCTCGGCGTGCAGCCGCCGCACGCGACGTGGGGCAACATCCTGAACGAGGGGAAGGACGCGATCGAGATCGGCTGGTGGCTGTCGGTGTATCCGGGTCTCGCGATCCTCGTCACGGTGCTTTCCTACAATCTGGTGGGCGAAGGGATTCGCGACGCGCTCGACCCGAGGCTCCGCCAGAGCGTCGGGCGAATTGTCAGCCGCGCGCGATAGCGATATACTTCGGCCTCGCATCGCGCCGAAGTGGCGGAACTGGCAGACGCGCACGTTTGAGGGGCGTGTGGGGCAACCCGTGGGGGTTCGAGTCCCCCCTTCGGCACCAATCCTCCTCGCTCGATCGCCGTGCGTCTCCATCGCGCCGCCGCCCGCCGAAGTTCCCTATGGCATAATGACCCGGTTGGCACGCACAGAAGGACTGCCCATGCTGTACTCGCTTCCGGTGATTCAGCCCGACCGTCTTCCGCTCCCGGGCCGAAAGCCGGCGTGGCTCAAGGTCCGGGCCCCCGGCGGGCCGAATTACATGCGCCTCAAGGATCGGCTGCGCGCGTGGAGTCTCCACACGGTCTGCGAGGAGGCGCACTGCCCCAACATCGGTGAGTGCTGGGAAGAGGCTACCGCGACCTTCATGATCCTGGGCGACGTCTGCACGCGCAACTGCGGCTATTGCGCCGTGACGCACGGTAAGCCGGTCTGGGAGGACCGCGAGGAGCCCGAGCGGATCGGCCGGGCGGTGGGCGATCTCGGCCTCGAGTACGTGGTGATCACGTCGGTCAACCGCGACGATCTCGCCGACGGCGGCGCGGCGCACTGGGCCGCCACGGTCCGGGCCGTGCGGCGGCTCGCGCCCCGTTGCCGGGTCGAGGTGCTGATCCCCGACTTCCAGGGAAGCGCGGCGTCGCTCGAGGCGGTGATCGCGGCCGGCCCAGATATTCTGAATCACAACACCGAGACGGTCCCGCGCCTCTACAAGGTCGCCCGGCACGGCGGGCGCTACGAGCGCACGCTCACGCTCTTCCGCCACGCGCGCGTCATGGCGCCCAACCTGCCGAGGAAGTCGGGGATCATTCTCGGGCTCGGCGAGACGCGGGACGAGCTCGTCGCCACGATGCGCGACCTGCGCGAGGTCGACGTCGCGATCCTGACGCTCGGCCAGTACCTGCGGCCCTCGGCGCGCCACCTGCCCGTCGAGAAGTATTACCACCCGGACGAGTTCGCCGAGCTGGCGGCGACCGGTCGCCAGCTCGGCTTCAGCCACGTGGAGGCGGGCCCGCTGGTTCGCAGCTCGTATCACGCCAAGCGCCAGGCCGACTCGGCGCGGGACCGATCCGGAGACCGAGATGCCTGACGTGCCGAGCCGGGTTGCACCCCCCGTAGAACGGGCGTGTCGGCGCCGGGTCGTGCCTGTCTCAGGCCACCGGTTCACGCCGGGCTCCCGGCGCTCGTGACCATGATCTACGCGCCGATGCTCATGGTGTTCGCGTTCGGCGCGCTGGTGGCCGGCGCGCTCCTGTTCATCCCGACGCTGATCGCGCCGCGCCGGCTCACGCCGGTGAAGGCCGAGCCCTTCGAATGCGGCAAGGATCCGATCGCGGTCGCGGAGGGGCGCTTCGCCATCAAGTTCTCCACGGTCGCGATCTTCTTCATCATCATCGACATCGAACTCATGTTCATCTGGCCGTGGGCGATGCTCTACCGGCAGCTCGGCTGGTTCGGCTTCGTCGAGATGCTCGTGTTCCTCGGCGTCCTGATGCTCGGGTTCGCGTACGTCTGGCGCAAGGGGGGCCTCGAATGGGAGTAGGCAGCTTCTTCACGTCGAAGCTCGACGAGGCCATCGGGTGGGCGCGGAAGTACTCGATCTTCCAGTATCCGTTCGTGACGGCGTGCTGCGGGATGGAGTACATGGCGACGGCGTGCTCGCACTACGACATCGACCGGTTCGGCGCCGGGCTGCCGCGCTTCTCGCCCCGGCAGGCGGACGTCCTCTTCGTCGTCGGCACGATCAGCCACAAGATGGCGCCGGTCCTCAAACGCGTCTACGATCAGATGACCGAGCCGAAGTGGGTGGTCGCGTTTGGCGTGTGCACGTGCACCGGCGGCTTCTATGACAACTACGCCACCGTCATGGGCATCGACACGATCATCCCGGTCGACGTCTACATTCCCGGCTGCCCGCCCCGCCCCGAGTCGGTGATCGACGGGCTCATGAAGCTGCAGGACAAGATCGCCGCTCAGGCGCAGAGGTACTGAGCGCGTGAGCATCCTCGCCGAGCTCCAGCGGCGGTTCGGCGACGCCGTCGTCGAGACCCACGACCACCGCGGGGACCCCACCGCGGTCGTGGCGCGGGATGCCCTCCTCGCGGTGCTCGCCCACTGCCGCGACGACGCGGCGCTGGCCTTCGACGTCCTGATGGACCTCACGGCGGTCGACTATCTCAAGTTTCCGGGCCGCGAGGATGGGCCGCGCTTCGAGGTCGTCTATCACCTCTACTCGCTCGCCCACAATCACCGGCTGCGGCTGAAGGTGCGGATAGACGAGGACGACCCGAACGTGCCGAGCGCCGTGGCCCTCTGGCCCATCGCGAACTGGCTCGAGCGCGAGGTGTGGGACATGTTCGGGGTGCGCTTCGAGGGGCACCCGGATCTGCGCCGGCTCCTCATGTACGAGGAGTTCGTGGGGCACCCGCTGCGGAAGGACTATCCGATCAACCGGCGCCAGCCGCTGATCGGGCCGGCGAGCTAGGACGGGCCCCCGGCGATGGCGGCGACGACGCGGCGTGAGTTCATGCTCGGCGAGGGGAGCGGCACCGGAAGCGGCCCGCAGAACCTGCACGTCGGCGTCGGGCCGGCCCATCCGGCGATGCACGGGATCATCCGGATCAAGGCCGAGCTCGACGGCGAGGTGATTGTTGGAGCGGACGTCGAAATCGGGTATCTCCATCGAGCCTTCGAAAAAGACTGCGAAGTAGGCGGATACAACAACGCCATTCCGTTCACCGACCGGCTCAACTACGTGTCGCCGCTGATCAACAACTTCGGCTACGCGTCCGCCGTGGAGAAGCTGCTGGGCATCGACGTCACCGAGCGATGCAAGTACATCCGCGTGATCATGTCCGAGATCTCCCGGATCTGCGACCACCTCACCTGCATCGGCGCTTCCGCCATGGAGCTCGGCGCCTTCACCGTGTTCCTGTACATGATCAAGGCGCGCGAGTTCCTGTGGGAGCTGGTCGAGGACGTCACCGGCGCGCGGCTGACGATCTCGTACGGCCGGGTGGGGGGCGTCAAGGCCGACCTGCCCGCCGGGTTCGCCGAGAAAACGCTCCGCGCCTTCAAACAGACGCGCGAGGTCCTCGACGAGGTCCACCGGCTCCTGACCGGCAACCGCATCTTCCTGGACCGCATGGTGGGCATCGGCGTGTTGAGCCGCGACGAGACGGTCGGCTACGCGATCACCGGACCGCTCCTGCGGGCGGTCGGCGTGTCCTACGATGTCCGCCGCGCGCAGCCCTACTACGTCTACGACCGTCTCGAGTTCGAGATCCCGACGCAGCAGGACGGCGACAACTACGCGCGCTACCTCGTGCGCATGGCGGAGATGGAGCAGTCCATGCGCATCACCGAGCAGGCGCTCGCCACGATTCCCGGCGGCCCGATCAACGTGGACTTCGCGGGGCGCCCCATCGACCCGTCGGCGTACATCGACCAGGGCAAGCAAGGCAAGACCGAGGGGCTCCTGCTGGTGCCGATCACGCTCTCGCCGAACCTCGAGGGCCAGCAGCGGGCGGCCCACCGCCGCGTCAACGTGGCGGACAAGCGCGTCGTGCTGCCCCCGAAGGAGACGGCCTACGGCTCGATCGAGGGGCTGATGAACCACTTCATGCTGATCATGGAGGGCTACGGCATCCAGCCCCCGCCCGGTGAAGCCTACTTCCCGGTGGAGGGCGCGAACGGCGAGCTGGGATTCTACGTGGTCTCGGACGGCTCCGACCGGCCGTATCGGGTCCGCTGCCGGCCGCCGTGCCTGCCGCCGATGGCGGCGCTCCACCGGATGATCACCGGGGAGATGGTGGCGGACATGATTCCGACCTTCGGCTCGGTCAACATGATCGGCGGGGAGCTCGACCGGTGAGCGCTGGCGCGTCGAGCACCTCGAAGAGAATCCCCGCGGTCACAGTCTTCTCGGAGGCGCAGCTGGCCGAGGTCCACCGCCTGCAGTCGCTGTATCCCGATCCGCGGGGCGCCCTTCTGCCCGTGCTCTACATGGCGCAGGAGACGTTCGGGTGGATCTCGCTCGAGGTCGAGGAATACGTCGGCGCGCTCTTCGGCCTCTCGCCGGCCCATGTGCACGAAGTGGTCACGTTCTATACGCTCTACTTCCGCGAGCGGCCCGGCCGTCACGTGGTTGCGGTGTGCCACAACCTCTCCTGCCATCTCGCGGGCGCGCCGGGAATCATCGCGTACCTGAAGCAGCGGCTGGGCGTCGACCCGGGCGGGACGACCGAGGACGGCCGGGTGACGCTTCTCTCGGTCGAGTGTCTCTGCGCCTGCGAGGCCGCGCCGATGATGCAGGTCGACGATCGCTACGAGCTCGACCTGACACCGACGAAGATCGATCGGATCCTCGAGGGCCTCGCGTGAGCGGCGAGATGATCCTCACGCGCAACTTCGCGCGGTCCGACGCGCACACGCTCCGCGCCTACCGGGAGACGGGCGGCTACCAGGCGTGGGCCAAGGCGCAAGCCATGGAGCCCGCGGCGATCCAGGAGGAGGTCAAGCGCTCGAACCTCCGTGGGCTCGGGGGCGCCGGATTTCCGACGGGCACCAAGTGGTCCTTCATCCCGAAGAACCACGCCGGCCCCGTCTACCTCGTGATCAATGCCGACGAGGGCGAACCGGGAACGTTCAAAGACCGTTACCTGCTCGAGCGCGATCCGCATGCCCTCGTCGAGGGCATGCTGATCGCCGCGCGGGCGATTCGCTCGGCGACGGCCTTCGTCTACATCCGCGGCGAATACGTCGAGCCCTGGCGCCGGTTCAGCGCGGCCGTGGGGGAGGCGTACGAGGCGCAGTACCTGGGCCGAGGCTTCGACATCGTCGTGCATCGCGGCGCCGGGGCGTACATCTGTGGTGAGGAAACGGGCCTCATCTCGTCGCTCGAGGGCAAGAAGGGCTGGCCGAAGCTCAAGCCTCCTTTTCCGGCGATCAAGGGCGCGTTCGGCGCGCCGACCATCGTGAACAACGTCGAGACGATCTGCCACCTGCCGCACATCGTCAACCGCGGCGCCGAGTGGTTTGCCGCGCTCGGCACCACGACTCAGGGTGGCACCCGGATGTACTCCGTCTCCGGCCGCGTCGCGCGCCCGGGCGTGTACGAGGCGCCGGTGTCGATCACGCTGCGTCAGCTGATCTACGAGCGGGCCGGCGGCGTCACCGGCAACGGCAGGCTGAAGGCCGTCGTGCCGGGTGGATCGTCGGCGGCCATCCTGACCGCGGACGAGATCGACGTCACCATGGACGTCGATGGGCTCCGCAACGCCGGCACCATGGCGGGCTCGGCAGGCGTCATCGTGATGGACGAGACGGTGTCGATCCCCGAGGCGCTCATGGTGGTCGCGCGGTTCTACGCCCATGAGAGCTGTGGGCAATGCACTCCGTGCCGGGAGTCCACGGGCTGGATCTACAAGATGACCCGCCGGATCGTCGAGGGGCGGGGCCGCAAGGACGATCTCGACACCATCCTCGACGTGGCCAAGCGCGGCGCCGGGACGACGATCTGCGCCTTCTACGACGGCGCGGTCGGCCCGTACATCTCCTACATCGAGAAGTTCCGTGGCGAGTTCGAGGCGATGGTCCGCCGATAGCCATGCCAAGGCTCACGGTCAACGGCCAGGCGATCGAGGTCCCGGCCGGGACGAACCTCATCGAGGCCGCGCGCGTCGCCGGTGTCGAAGTGCCCCACTACTGCTATCACCCCGGCCTCTCGATCGCGGGCCAGTGCCGTCTGTGCATGGTGGACATCGAGAAGGCTCCGCGGCCGACCATCGCGTGCAACACGGTCGCCGCCGACGGCATGGTGGTCTCGACGGAGACCGACCGGGTGCGCGAGACGCGCAAGTCGATCATGGAGTTCCACCTGATCAACCATCCGCTCGACTGTCCGGTGTGCGATCAGGCCGGCGAGTGCTGGCTCCAGATCTACTACATGAAGCACGGCCTCTACGACCCGCGGATGACGGACGAAAAGGTGCACAAGCCCAAGGCGGTGCCCCTGGGTCCGCACGTCATCCTCGACGCCGAACGGTGCATCCTCTGCTCGCGCTGCGTGCGCTTTTGCGACGAGATCACCGGCACGGGCGAGCTCGGCATCTTCGAGCGCGGCGACCTCTCGGAGATCGGGCTCTTCCCGGGCAAGGAGCTCGACAACAAGTACTCGGGCAATGTGGTGGACATCTGTCCGGTCGGCGCGCTGACCGACCGCGACTTCCGCTTCCAGGTGCGCGTGTGGTACCTCGAGACCGCCACGAGCGTGTGCCCCGGGTGCGCGCGCGGCTGCAACCTCGAGGTCCACGTGAACCGGCGGCGGCCGCACCACGCCGAGGGACGCCGTGTCGCCCGGCTGAAGCCGCGCTTCAACGCCGACGTCAATCGATGGTGGATCTGCGACGCCGGGCGCTACGGGTTCGGGTTCGTCGACGCCAACGACCGGCTCCTCGTGCCCACCCGACGGGAAGGTGAGACGACGAGCGAGGCGACGTGGGACGAAGCGATCGCGGCCGTCGCCGGCGCCCTCCGCCGGTTGTCGCCGGACGAGGTCGGCGTCATCGCGTCGCCCAGGATGTCGAACGAGGACCTCGCCGCCCTGCGTCGCCTGCTCGACATCTGCGGGGTCCAGCGCATCGCCGCCGGGGTGCCCGTCCGCGCCCCGGGCGACCAGGACGACATCCTGATTCGCGCCGACAAGAACCCGAACTCGCTGGGCGCCGAGCTGGTGGGCCTGAACGGCGACGCGCGCGCCGTCCTGGGCGCCGCGCGGAGCCGGCGGCTCAAGTGCCTCTGGATCTTCGAGCACGACCTCCTGGCCAGCGCCTGGCCCGCCGCGGAGGTGCTCGAGGCCCTCAACGCCGTCGAGATGGTCATCTTCACCGGCACCAATGCGAATCGGACGAGCGAGCGCGCCCACTGGGTGCTTCCGGCGGCGGCGTGGGTCGAGCGCGACGGGACGTACACGAATTTCGAGGGTCGGGTCCAGCGCTTCCGCCAGGCGGTCGAGCCGCTGGGCCAGGCGCTCGCCGCGTGGGACATGCTGGGCCGGATCCTGGCCGCCCTCGGCGAGGCGCCGGCGGCGACCCGGGCGGAGCACTGGTTCCGCCGGCTCGCGGCCACCGTGCCGGCCTTCGCGGGGCTCAGCTACCAGTCGCTCGGCGACACGGGACGGATGGTGGCCCGGGGTGTGTCCGCCAGCTCATGATCACCGACCTCGGTATCGCGTTCGGGCGCGTCGCCTTCGTGATGTTCTTCGTCCTGAATCTCGGCGGCCTCTTGACCTGGGTGGAGCGCAAGCAGTCGGCCATCATGCAGGACCGGATCGGCGCGAATCGCGCCTCGATCTTCGGGTTCCGCGTGATGGGCTTGCTCCACCCGCTGGCCGACGGGATCAAGATGCTCACCAAGGAGGACTTCCGACCCGCGCGCGCCGACCGCTTCCTGTTCGTGCTCGCGCCGTTCGTGTCGGTGTTCTTCGCGCTCGTCGCCTTCGCGTCGATCCCGTTCGGCGACACCCTCCTTGTCGCCGGTCGCGAGATTCCGTTGCAGGCGGTGACCCTCAACGTCGGCATCCTCTACGTCCTGGCGATGCTCTCGCTCGGCGTCTACGGGGTCATGATGGCCGGCTGGTCGTCCGCCAACAACTATGCGCTCCTCGGGGGCCAGCGCGCGGCCGCGCTGATGATCTCGGCCGAGATCGCGATCGGCGCATCGATCATGGGCGTCATCATGATCTACGGCTCGCTGAACATGCAGGACATCGTCCGCGCCCAGGGACGATACTTCCTCGCCGGGTGGATCCCGGCGTGGGGAATCGTCACCCAGCCCCTCGCGTTCATTCTGTTTCTCACCGCCGGCATCGCGGCGACCAAGCGCATTCCCTTCGATACCCCCGAGAGCGAGTCGGAGATCATCGGCTACTTCATCGAGTACAGCGGCATGAAGTTCGGGATGTTCGCGATGGCGGATTTTCTCGAGACCGTCGTCATCGCCGGCATGACGACGTCGCTCTTCCTCGGCGGCTGGCAGGTTCCATACCTCGACGCCGGAGGTCTCCGGCTTCCGTGGGGGTGGGTCTGGCCGCTCCCGCACCTCGCAGTCGTCCTGCTCCAGGTGGGCGCGTTCGTGGTCAAGGTGTGCCTCATGATCTTCTTCATGATGCTCGTGCGCTGGACCTTGCCGCGCTTCCGCTATGACCAGGCGATGCGGCTCGGCTGGCTCGGGCTCTTCCCGCTCTCGATCGCCAACATCGTGCTGACCGGTCTGGTGCTGCTCGCGTGGGGCAACCGATGACACGCCTGAACCTGCGCCAACGGTTCTATCTGGTCGAGGTGCTCTCGGGGCTCGGCCTGACCGCGACGCACTTCTTCCGCAACATGGGGCGCCACATCGCCCGCGCCCTCGGACGGTCGGGAGTGCCCGGCGCGGTCACGATCCAGTATCCGGAGGAGCGGCGGCCGTACTCGCCGCGCCTGCGCTCGCTCCACCGTCTCGTGCGGCGCGAGGACGGCTCGCCGCGCTGCGTGGCCTGCATGATGTGCGAGACCGTGTGTCCCGCGCACTGCATCTACATCGTGGCGGACGAGCACCCGAACCCCGAGATCGAAAAGGTGCCCAGCCGCTTCGACATCGATCTCGGGAAGTGCGTGTTCTGCGGCTACTGCGTGGAGGCGTGTCCCGAGGACGCGATCCGCATGGACACGGGGATCCTGGAGTTCTCCTCCTACAGTCGCGGTGGAATGATCTACACGAAGGAGATGCTGTTGGCGCTCGAGCCCGCCCACCCCGACGGCCGTCCGCGCTCGCCCATCCCGATCCCGCCGGACCGGAGGCCCTGATGGCGTACGCGGCGTTCCTGGTGCTGGCGGTGCTCGCGATCGGGTCGGCGGTGGGGCTCATCCTGAGAAAGAACGCGATCCACGGCGCCCTGTTCCTGGTCGTCAATCTCGGATCCATCGCGGCCCTGTATTTGATGCTGGGCGCCGAGTTTCTCGCCGCGGCGCAGGTGATCGTCTACGCCGGGGCGATCATGGTCCTCTTCGTCTTCGCGATCATGGTTCTGATCCCCGGCAAGGAGGAGATCGGTCCGGATCCCCGGCGCGGCGCGCGCCTGCTGGCCGTGCCGGTCGGTGCGCTCCTGCTCCTGCTGCTGGTGTTCGGCGTCGTGGCGCGGTGGAGCGGTCCGCCCGTCCCGGGCGGGCCCAGCGGCAGCGTCGCGGCGGTGGGCCGGCTGCTCTTCACGAGCTACCTGTTCCCGTTCGAGCTGACGTCGGTGCTGCTGCTGGCGGCGATGGTCGGCGTCCTGCTGCTCGCGAGGCGGCGGGCGTGACCTCGCCGGCCGGGGCGAGCGTATGCTCTATGATGGGAAGACATGGTGCCTGAGAGCTACTATGTGACGCTGTCGGCGGTCCTGTTCACGATCGGCGTGGTGGGCGTCGTGATCCGGCGCAACCCGCTCGTGATCTTCATGTCGATCGAGCTGATGCTGAACGCGTCGAATCTCGCCCTGGTCGCTTTCGGGCAGCGGTACGGGAACCTCGACGGCCAGGCGGTCGTCTTCTTCGTCATGGCGGTGGCGGCGGCCGAGGTGGCCGTCGGTCTGGCGATCATCGTGGCGATCTTTCGCCTCCGCCGACGGCTCTCGGTGGACGATCTGAGCCTCATGCGCTGGTAGCAGGGGGAGGGCATGGCCAAGGCACCGACACGGGGTGGGGCACCTTCGGCGCTGGGCGTCGACGCCGCCGTCGCGAAGCGGCTGCTGACCGACATGCTCCTCATCCGCCGTTTCGAGGAGAAGGCCGCCGAGGCGTACACGCTCGGGAAGATCGGCGGATTCCTCCATCTTTATATCGGTGAGGAGGCGGTGGCGGTCGGCGCCACCTCGATGCTCCGCCCGGACGACTACGCGATCTCCGCCTACCGCGAGCACGGTCATTGTCTGGCGAAGGGCTCGGACCCGAAACGCGCGATGGCCGAGCTCTTCGGGCGCCGGGACGGGCTGTCCAAGGGCAAGGGCGGCTCGATGCACCTATTCGACAAGAGCACCAACTTCCTCGGCGGGCACGCGATCGTCGGGGCGCACCTGCCGATCGCGGCGGGGGTCGGCTTCGCCATCAAGTATCAGGGGGGCGACCAGGTCATCATCTGCTCCTTCGGCGACGGCGCCGTGCCGGAGGGGGAGTTTCACGAATCGATGAACCTCGCGGCCCTCTGGAAGCTCCCGGTGATCTTTCTCTGCGAGAACAACCGCTACGCCATGGGCACGTCGATCGAGCGCGCGCTCGCCCAGACGGAGATCTGGAAGTTCGGCCAGAGCTACGGCATCCCCGGCGAGCGCGTGGACGGCATGGACGTCCTGGCGGTCCGCGAGACGGTCGGCCGGGCGGTCGCCCGGACGCGGCAGCAGAAGACACCGTCGCTCATCGAGGCGGACACCTACCGGTTCCGCGGCCACTCCATGCGCGACCCGGCGGGCGCGGTCTATCGCACCAAGGAAGAAGTCGAGCGCGAGAAGCAGCGGGACCCGATCGCGCAGTTCCGCGACAAGGTCCTCACCGCCGGGCTCCTCTCGGAGGCGGACGTGCGGGCGATCGAGAAGGACGTCAACGACCGGATCGACGAGGCGGTGGCCTTCGCCGACGCCTCGCCGGAGCCCCCGGGCGAATGGCTCTTCACCGACATCTACAAGGAGTCGTGAGATGACGGTGATGACGTATCGCGAAGCCCTCAACCTGGCGCTGCGCGAGGAGATGCGCCGTGATCCGCGCGTCTTCGTGATCGGCGAGGAGGTCGGCCTCTACGAGGGCGCCTACAAGGTGACGCAGGGGCTCTTGAAGGAATTCGGTGCGCAGCGCGTCGTCGACACGCCCATCGCCGAGTCGGGGTTCACGGGCGTCGGGATCGGCGCGGCGATGGTGGGGCTGCGTCCGGTCGTCGAGATGATGACCTTCAACTTCGCGCTC
>QHSR01000170.1 GCA_003221635.1 Candidatus Rokuibacteriota bacterium
CGATCGTTCGCTAGAATCGGGGCCTCGGGGAGGGGGAGGTAGGGGAATGCGGACGCGGAAGCTTGTCGTCGCCATGGCACTCGTTGCTCTGCTCGGCTCAGACTTCGCCCTCGCGACGTCGCCGGTGTTCGGGCAGACGCCCAGTGCGGGTAACGGCCAGCCGGTCATCCCCTCCCTGGGCGGAGGGGACGGCGCCTACGGCAGAACGCTGCCCGGTCCGGGCACGACGGCTCCTTACGCGACGCCCCAGCCGTTACAGTCTCAGACGTCGCCTCAGGTGATCCAGCGCCCCGTTGGCCCGACCGCGCCAAACCTCTGCCAGCCGGGCGCAGGAGCGCGGCCATATCAGACCGTCTCGATCCCACGGACGCGGGAGCCCCTTTTGGTGCAACCGCCCGCCACCACGGTCACCCAGGTCACCGTGTCTCAGGGAGCACCGGCTGCCCCGGCTCAGGCCGGCCAGCAGCCGATCGTCGAAACGAGAGCCCCGAGTGGCAGCCCGGCTCCGGCAGCGCCCGAGTCCGACGAGCTCTCGAGGATCGAGGCCGGGTACAACCTGGACCCGACTCGAGTCCCGCAGTCGCAGGCGTATCTCGGCCCCTTCGGCACACCGCTGCGCCAGTACGGCTATTCGATGTTCGCGGCGAACGTCTCGACGTTCGCGCCGGTCGACGACATCCCCGTCGGACCGGACTACGTGCTCGGCCCCGGTGACGATCTCACGATCAACGTCTGGGGAGCGGTGGACAGCACCTTGATCCGCACCGTCGACCGGAACGGGCGCATCGTGCTGCCGAAGGTCGGCGACCTGCGGATCTGGGGGCTCACGTTCTCCCAGGCCGACCGACTCATCCGGGATGAGCTCTCCCGGTTCTTCCGCGGCTTCCAGACGAGCGGGACCATGGGGCGCCTGCGCACCGTGAGCGTCCACGTCGTGGGCGAGGTCTGCCAGCCCGGTGTCTACACGCTCAGCTCCCTCGCCACGGTGACGAACGCGCTCTACAGCGCCGGCGGCCCGACGAAGCTCGGCTCGCTGCGCGAGCTGCGGCTCCTGCGCGGCAACGTCCAGGTCGCGCGCGTCGACCTCTACGACTTCCTCCAGCGCGGCGACCGCACGCGTGACTACCGCCTCGAGTCGGGCGACACGATCTTCGTCCCGCCCATCGGCGACGTGGTGGCCGTGTCGGGCGAAGTCAAGCGGCCGGCGATCTACGAGATCCTGAGCGGTACCCGGCTGGCCGACGTGGTCACGATGGCGGGCGGGGTCACGCCCACGAGCTATCTCAAGCGGGTCCAGATCGTCCGGGCGCTCCCGAGCGCCGAGCGCGTGACGCTCGACGTCGATCTCACGAGCCACTATCTGAAGGGCGACGAGCCGAGCAATCCGCCGATCAACGCCGGCGACCTCGTGCTGATCCACCGGAGCGACCCCCGCGTCTACAACGTCGTGAAGCTCGACGGCGCGGTGCGCTATCCGGGGACGTACGAGCTGAAGCCGATGATGCGCATCGGCCAGATTCTCCCGGTCGACAAGCTCCTGCCCGAGGCGTACCCCGAGCGCGTCGAGGTGGCGCGCCGCCGGCCGGACCTGTCGATGGAGATCCTGTCCGTCGATCTCAAGAAGGCGTGGAGCGGCGACGCGAGCCAGGATCTTCTGCTGAAGGCGCTGGACGAGATCACCGTGCGCACCGAGCTCAAGTCGGCGCGGACGGTGACGCTCACCGGCGAGGTCGTGCGGCGCCGGCGGCTTCATCGACCGCGCTTTCCTCAAGGGCGCCGCGTTCACGCGGGCGGCGCTGCGGAAGACCGAGCAGGAGCAGGTCGACGCCTTCCTCAAGGCTCAGGAGCAGCGCCTGCTCGCCTCGGCGTCGACCGTGATCGTCGGTGCCGAGAAGGAAGAGATCGCGGCGCAGCAACAGGCGCTGCAGGCGCGGCGCGAGATGCTGAAGGTCCTGGCCTCGAAGGTCGCGGTGGGGCGCATGGTGGTGCACCTCGACGCCCCCGATAAGCTGAAGGGCACCGAGAACGACGTCGTCCTGGTCGACGGGGACACGCTGAACGTTCCGGAGCCACCGCAGTCGGTGCTCGTGATCGGCTCGGTCCGCAACTCGACCTCGGTCCAGTTCAAGGAAGGCGCCGGGATCGACTACTACATCAACCGCGTTGGCGGCTTCTCGAAGGATGCGGACAAGAAGGAAGCCCACATCGTGAAAGCCGACGGCTCGGCCATCTCCAGCTTCACGAACGTCCGCACGATCGAGCCGGGCGACACCGTCATCGTGCCGCCCAAGGAAGAGGAGAAGATCCGCACGATGGCGACGGTCCGCGACATCGTCACGACCATCGGCGCGGCGCTCCTGGGCATCGCGGCGCTGGCGGCGCTGTTCTAGCGTCGCTCCGGCCCCGCGCTCCGACTGTTCAGACCCCGATGCGCTATCGTTTCGTCGACGAGATCGTGTCGCTCGCCCTCGACGGCGCTCCCCGGATCGAGGTGGCGAAGCGCTTCGACCCGGGTGACGACGTCTTCAGCGGACCGCAGGGGCCCGAGCGCGTCCCCGAGTCGATGCTCCTCGAGCTGATGGCGATGACCGGCGGGCATCTGCTCTTCCGGCATCTCGGCGAGCGCCGGCTCCCGCTTCTCCTGAAGGTGCCGGAATGCCGATTCGAGGACTCGGTGTCCGCGGGCGAGCCGCTGCGCGCGGTCGCGGCCCTCTGCGGGGTGTCGTCGGTGGCCGACGACGGGACGAGCGTCGCAGAGGCGGAGACCCAGGTGTACGTCGAGACCAGACGGGTGGCGCACGCGCGGATCATGTACGTGTGCGTGAGCGTCCCCGGGATCGGCGTCGCCGCGCGGGGAGCCCGCGTGTGAACGGGCGCACGGTGCTCCTGACCGGGCGCGGCGTCGTCTCGCCGCTCGGCGTCGGGATCGCCCAGCACTGGGAGGCGCTCTGCGCCGGGCGCACGGCCGTCGGCCGTCTCGATCGGCTCGCGGCGCTCGGGCTGGGGGGATCGCGCGGGGCCGAGGTGGCGCCGGCGGCCCTCCAGCCCCACCTGGCGCGGTTCTCGCGCAAGCAGCAAAACCGGTACAGCCGTCCGACGCTCCTTGCGATGCTCGGCGCCGCCCTCGCGATGGACGACGCCGGCCTCGGGCCGGGGGCCGGAGATTCCTCGCGCTTCGGCGTCCTGCTCGGCGTGAACACACCCGCCTGGAATCTGGACGCGATGCTCGACTACCTCGTCGCATCCGAGTCGACGGAGACGCCGGCCGTGCTCGACCTGCCGCGCGCCAACGGCTACTGCATGCACTCGATCAATCCCCTCGACTTCTCGCTCAAGACACTGCCGAATCTCCTGGCCGGTCACGTGGCCATCGCGAACGACGCCCAGGGGTATTGCCGCGCCATGCCGGAGGGACACGTCGGCGGCGCGCGCGCGGTCGGAGATGCCGGTCGCCTGATCGCCGAGGGGGAGCTCGACGTGGCCCTCTGCGGCGGCGCCGATGACCAGCTCGAGGAGTTGTTCTTTGCGACTCACTGGGGCGCCGGGGCGATCGCGTCCGACGACGGCCGCCCGGGGCTCGTCCCCGGCGAGGGCAGCGGCCTCCTCGTGCTCGAAGAGGCCGAGCGCGCGCTCGCGCGCCGCGCTCGGTGCCATGGCGAGATCGCCGGCTTTGCCTCGGGCAGCGGCGGCGGTCGCCCGGCCGTGGAAGACGACCCGGCGCGGCTGGTCGAGCGTCTGGCGCGGGTGATCGGCGCCGTCCTGGCGGAGGCGGGCGACGCCCCCGACCTCGTGGGCCTGCACGGCGACGGCATTCCCGCTCACGATGACGCCGAGCGGGCAGCGCTTGCGCGCGTCATGGGGTCCGCCGCGTCGTCGACACCCTGCCTCCGCATGAAGTCGGCTCACGCCGACCTCGGCGCCGCGGCGAGTCCCGTGGAGCTACTCGCTTGTTCGGCGGCGCTCGAGCACGCTACACTGCCGCGTGCCGTCGTGGAGCCTCCGCTCCCGCCGACCTCGCCGCACCGCTCGGCCCTGGTGATCTCGCTCGGCCTGTTCGGCGAGTGCGCGGCGTTGATGGTACGCCGCTAGCGATGCCGACCCAGATCGATCTGACCGGGCGGGTGGCGCTGGTCACGGGCGCGTCACGTGGGATCGGCCGCGCGATCGCCACGGGTCTGGCGCGCGCCGGCGCGACGGTCTGCGTCAACTATCGCCGGCAGCACGAGCGGGCCAAGGAGACGCTGCAGGCGATCGAGGCCGCCGGCGCTCACGCTTTCGTCCACCAGGCGGACGTGAGCGACCGGGAGCAGGTCGAAGGGCTGGTCGGTGCCGTCGTCGAGCGCACGGGCCGCCTCGACATCCTGGTCAACAACGCGGGGGTCACGCGCGAAGGCCTGTTCGTCGAGATGCCCGACGATGCGTGGACGTCGGTGCTCGAGACCAACCTCGACGGCGTCTATCACTGCGCGCGCCTCGCTGCCGGCCACATGCTCCGTCAGGGCTGGGGCCGGATCATCAACCTGAGCTCGGTGCTAGCGTCGCGGGCGGGCCGCGGCCAGGTCTCCTACGCGGCCTCCAAGGGCGGCGTGAACGCGCTCACGGTTGCGCTCGCGAACGAGCTGGGCCCCCGCGGCGTGACCGTGAACGCGATCGCGCCGGGACTGATCGAGACTGACATGAGTCGTCCCTTCATCGGCATGGCTGCCTCGAAGATCCGCGAATGGATCCCGATGCGACGCGTGGGCCGCCCCGAGGAGGTCGCGGCGCTGGCCGTGTTTCTCGCGTCGGAGGAGGCGAGTTACATCACGGGCCAGGTCATCGCCGTGGACGGCGGAATCGGCTGAAGTGCGCGCCGCAGGCCGTCGCGGGGCTGGGGCCCCGCCGGCCGAGGCGCGGCTATATCGAGGAGGCCGCGTGAGCATGGAGCCGGACACCGCGAAGATCTGGACCCGACCCGAGGTGCGCTCGAGCGTGGCGAAGCTGATCGTCGAGTCGCTCGGCGTCGACGAGGCCGACGTGACCGCGGACGCCACGCTGATCCGGGATCTCGGCGCCGAGTCGATCGATTTCCTGGACCTGAGCTTCAAGTGCCAGCAGACGTTCGCGGTCGACCTGCCCATGCGGACGATCCAGGATCGCCGCGTCGAATGGCGCGACCTCAGCATCCTGGCCGGCGTGCTCGCGGCGCGGTACCGGATCGCGGTCACGGCGGAGGAGCTCCGGATGGTGGCGCCGGCGACGGTCGGCGCCATCCTCGAGTACCTGGCGGCCAGGCACGGGGTGCCGCGCGCCGCCGGCGACGCGCAAGAGGTCATCGGCGCGCTCGTCGTGCGCATGCTGGCGGACCTGGCCCACACGCCGCTCGACCTGGCCGATCTCACGGTCGACCGGTTCGCCGGCTATCTCGAGAAGAACCTGCACTCGCCCGATGCGGTGGAGGTCATCATGAACCGCCTCACGGTGCGCGCGGTCACCGAGTACATCGTGGGCCAGCTCGCGGCGGCCGGGCGCCTCGCCCCGGGGACCTGAGAGGCCCGCGGGAGCCGCCGCCGGGCGATCCGCTGCGGGCGCGCCGTTCACTCCATGCGCTTTGTGTTCGTCGATCGCATCGTCAGCGCCGAGCTGCGGCGATCCATCGAGACGCTGAAGAACGTGAGCGCCGCCGAGGACGTGTTCGCCGATCATTTCCCGGGCTACCCCGTCTTCCCGGGAGCGCTCGTTGTCGAAGCGTTCACGCAGGCCTCCCAGCTCCTGATCGGGATGAGTCACGATTTCACGGCAGTGGGCCGGCTCCACGGGCTCTCGCGCGTCGCGTTCCGTCGTCCGGTCCGCCCTGGCGATCAGCTGGCGATCCGGTGCGAGCGTCGCGGGGCCGACGGCGCGTGGACCCTCGACGCCAGCGCGACGGTCGACGGCCAGCGGGTGGCGGCGGCGACGCTCGAGTACACGCTCGAGCCGGCGCTGCCGGAGACGGCGGCCGCGCGGCAGGCCGACCGCCTCCGTGCCCTCGCGCGCGAGCTCCAGCGCGATGAGTGAACCGACCCCGCGCGAGGTCCTCGTCACGGGCGGCGGCCGCGGCATCGGGCGCGCGATCGCGCTCCGGTTCGCCGAGGCGGGCGCTCGCGTCTTCGTGAATTTCTTCGTGAACCGCGAGGCGGCCGAGAAGACTGCGCGCGACATCGAGCTGCGCGGCGGCACGGCGCACCTTCTGCAGGCCGACCTCAAAGATCCATCAGAGATCACGCGCCTCGTGGCCGAGGTCGAGCGTCGGGCCGGACGTCTCGACGTGCTCGTCAGCAACGCCGCCTCGGGGGTGCTTCGCCAGGGGCTCGAGCTGTCGGCCAAGCAATGGGACTGGGTGCTGGCGACGAACGCGCGCGCGCTGCTGATCCTCGCCCAGGCAGCGGCGCGGCTGATGACGTCGGGCGGAGCGTGTCATCCCGGGCTACGCCGCCGTCGGCGTCTCGAAGGCGGCGCTCGAGGCCCTCACCCGCTACCTCGCGGTCGAGCTGGCCCCGAGGGGCATCACCGTCAACACGGTCTCCGCCGGCGCAGTCGGGACCGACGTGTGGCAGATGATGCCCGAGGGCACGGCCGCGCTCGCGGCGATTCGCGCGCGCACACCCGGCGGCGCGCTCGTCACGGCCGAGGCGGTCGCCGACGTGGTGTTCTTCCTGGCGAGCCCGGCGGCGCAGGCGATCCAGGGACAGGTCTTGACGGTGGACGGTGG
>QHSR01000171.1 GCA_003221635.1 Candidatus Rokuibacteriota bacterium
TGGAGAACGAGGATCTGCCCAACACCACCAACCCCGATGACTGGGCCAAGATCGCCGGCAAGAAGGGCGAGCGGATCGTGTACGTCAAACCCCTCATGGGCGAGACCAAAGAAAAGCTTCGCAGCGTCGAGCGAGTCGTCAACACGGGTCAGTACCTGTAGCCGAGAGCCAAGGAGGACCGGACTGGGCTAACGGCGCAATGCCTTGATCACGCCGCGTGCGCCGTCGAGGCCGATCGGGGCGACGAGAATCGGCAGGTCGACACCGGCGCTGCGGAACGCCGCGAGCTGCTCGCGGCAGCGCGACAGCGGCCCGGTCAGACACACGGCATCGAGAACCCGGTCGCTGAGCGACGGCCCTCCGACGCCTTTCTCCATCTGATCGGCCTCGGGGCCGAAACCGCTCGCGCGGAACAGCCGCTGGAAGAACGGGAAGGTCGTGTACAGGCCGAGGTTCGCGCGGGCTGCTTCGCGCATCGCCTTCACGTCGTCACCGATGAACGTCGGAAGTCCGAGCGTGACATCGACCTGGCCGAGCCCCGACGCTTTCGCCCGACCGCGATCGATCCACGCCTTGCTCTTCCTGACGCGGTCGGCCGACCACAGAAACGGCATGATGCCATCCGCGAGCTCGCTCGCGAGCTCGACGGTGCGCGACGTCACCGCCGCGACGTAGAGCGGAACCGGCCGCACGGTGGGCTTTTGAGGGAGATGGGTCGCCGGACCCTCGCCCTTGAGCCAGCTCCGCACCGCCGTGACGTAACGGCGCAACGCGCTTGGCGCGTCGCCCATGTCGATGCCGAGCGCCTTGTTGACCGGCGGATGACTGACGCCGAGTCCGAGGACGAAACGTCCGTCCGTCGCGTCCGCGATGAGCGCCGCGCCCTGCGCGCAGGCGTAGGAATGACGCACGTAGATGTTCGCGATCCAGGTGCCGACCTGGATGCGCCGGGTTGCCACGCCCATGAGCTGCGCGGTCGCCATGACATCGTTGTTGACCTCGGCCGCGAAGATCGCATCGAAGCCTGCCTCCTCGGCTTCGCGGGCGATCGCCTGGATTTCGCTAGCGCGCCAGCCGATACCGGGAATGACGGCGAGTCCGAGTCGTTCGGCCATGGGAGTCTCCTTTCACGGCTCCTCGAGTGCTTGGTCGCGGCGCTTCCCGCGCCGCACCTTATCACCGTGCGGGTCCGGTGTCCTCGGCACGTCCTTGACGAAGGGGATCGACTTCGGAATCTTGACGCACGCGATCTTGCCGCGACAGAACGAGCGGACGCCATCGTCCGTGGGCGAGGCGCCGGGCTTCGCGATGACGTACGCGACAGCGGCTTCGTCCGTCACCAGTCTCGGTCGGAGAGACCGTGGGACCGGCACGCGCTATTTCGATCACCTGGTCTGCCCGCTGTAACAGCGTCTGCGGAATCGTCAGCCCGAGCGCCTTATACTCCTCCGAACGGTCTCCTACCCGGGAGACCAAAAGGAGGAGGGAGAAGAGAAGCAGAGGCGGCCACACATGGCGGCCAGGGGCTTGCTGACCAGAGGACCGCCAAGCGCGGAACCCCCGGAGGCTCACGCGAAGAGTGTCCCGGTCGGCAAGAGAACGGCGCTGAAGGTTCAAGAGAAAGTCGCCCCCGAGAGGGCCGGTATAAGGCGAACCAGCCGTTCACGCTCCTCGAGCGCGCATCCGTGAGGCCAACGAAAGGAGAACGAGTGCGCTACTACCTGGGAGTCGATTGGGCGGATCAGACGCATGCGGTCTGGGTCGTTGATGAGCGCGGGACGAAGGTGGCCATGCGCACGGTGCCGCACACGGCGGAGGGCTTGAGCGAGTGGGGCCGCGAGTTGGACGAATGGCGGGCGCACGGGACCGAGCTGTGGGCGGCGATTGAGCGGCCCGAGGGCCGGGTGGTGGACTTCCTGCTCGACCATGGCGTGGTGGTCTATCCCGTGAATCCCAAGGCGCTGGACCGGGCTCGAGATCGGTTTCGGCAGAGCGCGGCCAAGAGTGATCCGTTTGACGCGCGGGTGCTGGCCGACTTCCTGCGCACGGATCACGCGCGCCTCCGCGCCTTGCGGCCGAGCTCGGAAGCGGCCCAGGAGCTCAAGTTGCTCACGGACGACTACCAGCGGCAGATCCGGCAGCAGACGCGCCTGGTCAACCAGCTGACGATGACGCTCAAGGCGTACTATCCACGGGCCCTGGAGGTCGCCGAGTTGCCGACGGCGCTGGCCCGGGACTTCCTGCAGGCGTATCCGACGCCGGCGGCCCTGACCGCGCTGACGGAACGCCAGTGGCAGCGGTGGGCGCGGGCCCATCGGATGCACGAGGCTCGGACCCAGGAACTGTGGGCCGTGCTGCAGCGGCCGCAGCTGCCGGTGCCGGCGCACGTGGTCCGGGCCAAGGCCCGCTTGATGCAGAGTCTCGTGGCCCAGTTGACATTGGTGGTGGAGGTCGTGGGCACCTACCGCGAGGCGATCGAAGATTTTTTCGCGCAGATCCCGGCGGCGCAGTGGATCCGGACGCTGCCTATCGGTGACCACGGCATCACGGCGCCCACGCTCTGGGCCCGCCTGGGGGACGCGCCCGGCCGGTGGGAGTCGTTTCGGCATCTGCAGGCGCAGGCCGGGACGGTGCCTGTCACGATCCGGAGCGGCAAGCAACAGGTCGTCCGGTTCCGCTTTGCCTGCGACAAGTCGTTGCGCTACGTCATCGACCACGTCGCGTTCCTCTCGTTGCGCTGGAGTGAGTGGGCCCGAGCGTACTACGCCGGGCAGCGGGCGCGGGGTCACTCTTATCACCAGGCGCTGCGCGCCTTAAGCGCGAAGTGGTTGAAGATCATCTTCGTCATGTGGAAACGTCAAGTCCCGTATGACGAGCAATACCACCTGGCCACGATGACGCGGCAGCAGCTGCGGCTGCGTCAGAAACAAATCGCTTGACATGAAACAGAGAAAGTCTTCGCGGTCGTGAGATAGTCGAAAGAACGCGCCCACATCACTTACGCGCACTCGGCGTGGGCCCTCAGACGAGGTGAGCAGGAGAACGCGACGAGCAGTGAGGCCCCTCGAGCGAGTCGTACCATTGCTGGCCCTCCCCGGTTGAACCGCTTCGTGCGCTCGTGATGGCTGTTCCGGGATCGTGTCAGCGGATAGGACCTCTGACCGTCTGCACGTTCGATGGCCTCATGGCCTGCAGATGAAGTTCGATGTTGACGAGCGAGTTCGCGATCCGCTTCATGGTGTCGGCGGTGTCCGCGAAGGCTTTGCTCAAGTTCTGGATCGCTGTTTCAGTCTCCGCGTTCATGTGCTCTCCTCCGTCGCGCTCCGGGGATGTCTTCCCCGTCCAGGCCCCAGTTCTACGCGTCATCACGCCTACCGCCCGAACACCGCCGGCGCATCGGTGACAATCAGTTAAACCAACCCCGCGCGCCGGATCTGACCCTTAGAGAAGATTGCTCGCGACCACACGACCTCCGCCGGATTAGGGCGCGATCTTGTATGACTCCAACTCAAAGCTCGGAGCCCGCGACCCGCTCTCCAACTTGACGAGGCCTTTTGTGTCAGGGGAAATCCAGATCGCATCGCTCCACGTCGGCGATACGGTGTCTTTAACTTTGATCCGCCATGACCGGTCGATCTTAAAGGCCTTGAAGGTTCCCGCCTTCGTCTTGACGTCTCGGAAGTCGCTCACGGTACAGTCGATGACATACGGCACGTTGGTGCCTCTGAACAGGCCGTAAGCCTCGACGCGCCACGTCTTCTTCACCTCGAGAGGATACTGTGTCAACTTCATACCAATGGGCAGGAACCCGAATGCGCTCGTGTCCGCCGGTTTGCCGTCCTCCGTCAGGACTTGGACGAGGTTGCCTTCCGTGTCAAGGACGTACTGGCACGTCGGGCACGGGATTTGCGGAGACGACCGAACCTGTACTTCACCGTCCTCATTCACCTTGACGACTCGGGCCACCAGCCCGTTCGTGAAGGTCCACGTGTCGCCCACCGAGTGCTTCGGTCGGTCATAGGCTTGAGCATGCACAAGCGTCGCGGACGCCAGTATCAACGATGCGACGAGTCCAAGGGCGCGCATTGGTTCCCTCCTGTGTGTTTGGCAGCATTAGAAGCAGGCGAGAATGTTAGCCCTCTCCTGGTAGAAGAACAATACGACATCAAAACGAGACGACCGATGATCTCATTCTCGAAGCGTCTGTCCTTTCACACTCCGACGCAATCGATCTCTGACGAAAATAAGGTGCTCGCGTTCCAAGAATACGAGATAGAAGACCGACATTACCTCCGTGAACATGATGATACGAAGAGAGAGGCCGATGCCCACATGAAACAACAGGCCGGCCATGAACGTGGCAATGCGCGTCGCCCGTTGCCACACCAACACAGGCAAGAGAATCAATTCAAACAGGAGGGTTCCATACGTGAGCCGGCCAGTGCATGTCGAGCTGAGGGACATCCACGAGAGATCAAAACGCGCCCATATCGATTGATTCGCCACGTGGTGCATGGCGACGCCGTTGACCCAATCGGGCGCCTGGCTCGTGCTCCACCCGGAGAATAAATAGATGAGGATCGCGTGGATTTGAAACGTCCGGGTACTCCATGCAGGGATGGGCCTCGGGGAAGCGTCGTGAGAATCTCTCGTCGTTGGGTAGCCAAGAAGCAGTCGATGGAGACGGCCGTGTGCAGATGCCCGGCCACACCGGCCGGAGCAGTTACCCCATGACAGTTTCACGTAGCACCAGCACTCTGTCGACGCCCTCTTGACACCGGGCAGCGGTCGCGGGCAGAGTCGCGCCACATTCCGACGTCCGACCTCGCGGCACAGGTCCCGGGCAAGATGTCCCCGAACCCGTCGGGCCGCTGGCGCCCTACCAAGGAGGAGGACGCCATGAGACGCCACTGAGCTCTGAAAGAGGTACTGGATGCGCGCACGGCCCTCACGCGAACCCGTCGTCGCTGGAGTTTCGGTATCAGTGAGCGGACCGTTGCGCCGCCAAGGGCAAGAAGCGTGCGACGGGATCCGGCTCTGGGTAGATCATGTCGCGTGCGCCGGAGGCCTGACGCTCGGTCGGAATCGATCCAACCGCCCACTCCGCCTCGTCGCTCTCGATGACGCGAGCAGCGCGTCGCGCGCGCGGGAGAATGTGACGAGGTTGCTGACCGAAGAGCGCGTCGATCTGCTCCTCGGGCCGTATGGAAGTGGATCGACGCTCGCCGTCGCGCCCCTCGCCGCTGCGCACGGGAAGATCCTCTGGAACCACGGCGGCGCGTCCGACGCGGTCACCGAGGTCGCTGCCGCGCATGTCGTCAGCGTGCTGAGCCCGGCCAGCGACTATCTTCGAGGTCTGCCAGAACTCGTCCGGCACCGCACGGGTGCGCGGCGGGCCACGGTCCTCTACGCCAGGAGCGGCACCTTCGGTGCTAGCATCCGGCGCGGCGTAGAAGCGGGAGCCCGGGCTGCCGCGTTCGATGTCGTGCGCGCGATCGCGTTCGAGACGCCGCTTCGCGACACGAAGACGCTCCTGGCCGCCGCGCTCGCTGACCGTCCCAACCTCCTCGTGGTGGCAGGGCGATTCGAGGACGACGTCGCCATCACCCGGGAGCGACGGCTGCTCGAAACGGTCGGGACCGTCGCGTGTGTCGCGGCTGGAACGGCCGCGTTCCACCAGGAGCTCGGCGTGCTGTCCGAAGCCGTGATCGGACCGAGCCAATGGGAGCCTCATGTGTACGAGCGACCTTCGATCGGGCCTCCCTCGGCCTGGTTCTGCTCCGAATTCCGGCGGGTGTTCCAGCGCGACCCGGGCTACGTCGCCGCGCAGGCGTACGCGCTGGGCATCATCATCGGCGAGTGCATCCGGCGCGCGGACAGTCTCGAGGACGGGGACCTGCTGGCGGCCGCTCGCCGGCTCGACACGACGGCGCTCTACGGCCGATTCCGACTCGACCCGGGCTCGTTACGCCAGGTGGGGCACGAAATCCTCCTCGTCGAGTGGCGAGACGGCCAGAAGCGCCCGCTCGAACGGACCGGGGTCATGCCAACGCGCGATCGGCCGACCCGGGAACGCTGAGCGCCATGACATCGCGAATTTTTCGGCGTTTCACGCGCTGACTGACGCCTTCGTACGCTCCTGCCTCCCTCCCTGCAGTCCAGGAAGGGAGGCGGGAACGAACAGAGAGCAGGTCTCCGGCACCCTACAGGTTCGCCTGGAAATCGACGTAGTCGCGAACCTTGCGGTACACCTGCAAACGATTCCGCTGGCTGTCGGCGACGATGATGCGATCGGTTTCCGGATCGAAGTCCACCGCCGTCGGGAAGCAGAAGCGATATTCGGGCTCCAGGCTTCGCACGCGACGACGAGCTTTCATCATGTCGGGGTTGGCGTCGATGCTCATCTGGCCCCACTTCGACATCACCTGGGCATCGCCGATGAGATTGGCGATGGGATTCCCCTCCGCGTCGAAGACGCAGACCCGATGGTTGCCCCAGTCGGCGACGTAGATATCGCCGTCGGTATCCACGGCGACGTCGGT